>JANQRO010000193.1 GCA_028284525.1 Myxococcota bacterium
GGATGGAGGTCGTCGTGCGAGAGGTGCGTCTCCCGCGCGTCCTGGTGGGCGCCCTCGCCGGCGCCGGATTGGGGATCTCCGGCTGCGCCCTTCAGGGGATGTTTCGCAACCCCCTGGCCGACCCCGGCGTGCTGGGGCTCTCCTCGGGGGCCTCGCTCGGCGCCGTCGTGGCGCTCTACGTGGGTCTCGCGGCGCGCTCGGTCTGGGCCGTCCCCGCGTGCGCCTTTGCCGGCGCCGCCCTCACCGCCTTCCTCGTCTACCGCATCGCGAGCCATCGGGGCGAGCTCCCCGTCGCGACCCTGCTTCTCGCCGGGATCGCGGTGGGCGCGGTGATGCAGGCGCTCACCTCCTTCGTGCTCTTCCTGTCGCTCGCCGAGTACGAGGTGGGCCGACAGATCGTCTTCTGGACCCTCGGCGGCCTCGACGCCCGTACCTGGGATCACGTCGCCCTGGCCGCACCCGCGATCGCGCTCGCCTCCGGGGTGCTCGTGCTCCACGCGAGCGACCTCGACGCCCTGCTGCTCGGCGAGAGTCACGCCGTCGCCGTGGGGGTCGACGTCGCTCGGGTCCGGGTGCGACTGATCTCCGCGTGCGCCCTGCTGGTCGCGGCCGCCGTCGCCGTCTCCGGGGTGATCGGCTTCGTCGGGCTCGTCGTCCCCCACCTGCTGCGACTCCTCGCCGGACCGCGTCATCGCACCCTGCTCTTGCTCTCGATGCTCGGCGGCGCCGCCCTGGTGGTCGGCGCCGATCTCGTCGCGCGAACCGCGATCGCTCCCAAGGAGCTGCGTCTCGGGTTGATCACCGCGGCGCTCGGGGGCCCCTTCTTCCTCGTGCTGTTGACGCGACGGCGTCGGGAGGCGCTCTTTGAGTGACGCGCGACCCGATGGGGCGGAGCGCCGCGGACTCGAGACCCGGGGCCTCGCGGTGGACTACGGGCGGGGACCGGTGCTCGACGCCGTCGACCTGCGCTTCGAGCCGGGCGAGTTCGTCGGCCTGCTGGGGCGCAACGGGTCCGGCAAGACGACGCTCCTCCGGGCGCTCCTCGGCCTGATCCCTGAGGCCCGCGGGAGGGTCCTCGTCGACGACGTCCCCCTCGACCGTCTGGGGCGTCGGCAGGTGGCGCGCGCGGTGGCCTGGGTGCCCCAGGAGGCCCACCGGGCCTTCGCCTTCCGGGTGCGGGAGGTGGTGGCCATGGGGCGCAACCCCTACCTGGGTCGCTTCGCACCTGCGGGAGCCCACGACCGCGCGCAGATCGGCGCCGCCCTCGACGCGACCGACCTCGCGGCGCTGGCCGAGCGACCGATCACCGAGCTCTCGGGGGGCGAGTGGCGCCGGGTGCTCATCGCCCGCGCCCTGGCCCAGGAAACCGGGTCGCTGCTCCTCGACGAGCCCACCGCGAATCTCGACCTCGCCCACCAGCTCGAGGTCCTGGCCCTGCTCCGCGCCCTCGCTCGCGCGGGCCACTGTGTGGTGGCCTCGCTGCACGACTTGGCCCTGGCGGCCCGGTGGTGCGATCGTCTGGTGGTTCTGGCCGGAGGCGGCGTCGCAGCCACCGGCCCGCCGGCGGAGGTGCTCACGTCGAGCGGGCTGGAGACGTGGTTCGGCGTCCGCGCCGACATCGAGTTCGAGGACGGGCGGGTCTCGATCGCGTCGCCCCGCCCGGTCGCGAACGACACCGGGGAGACCCAGCGTGACGACACCCACTCCCGATGACCCCGCGGTCGCGGCCGCCCTCGGCGTCCTCGTCGCGCGCCCCGCCGCGAGCGACGACGATCTCCTGATGGCGCTCGCCGAGACCGAGGCGGACGACCTGCCCGCTGCCGTCGCCGCGGCGCGCGCGCGCTTCGCGGTCGGCGACGCCCACTGGTTCCGCTGCGCCGGGGACGCCTGTCGCGGCTACGTCGGGCCGCCGGGACTCGGCGCCGGAAGCCCCTGTACGGTGAGCGATACCGGCTGCCAGGGTCTGTGCGAACGCGCACCGCTCGGGGCGCTGCGGGTGGGAGACCGGGTCGAGCGCTTCGCGCGGTTCGCCTCGGGCGACGCCGACCTCGGCGCCGCGCTGCGTCGCATCGCCGGCGATGGCCACTTCTGGGGCGACGCCGCGGCGGCCGTGGAACGGCGAATCGATGTGATCCACGACCCGTCGGGGAGCGCTTCGTCTTCGCTGGTGGGCTCTCCCGTGGCGTGTCTCGCCGGACACTTCCGGGGCACCGGGCGCTACGCGGCGCGCGAGGGTCGCTTCTACAAAGAGCTCCTCGGCAGCTGGGACGCCAACGGGACGCTCCTCACCCTGCGGATGGCGGTGGGCTTTCCCCTGCGCGACGGGCGTCGGGATGGCCACGAGGCCCTCGTGGTGATCCGTCGCGACGGCGAGGGCTTCGTCGGCACCGCCTACGCCGACAGTGGAGCGCCGCGGGAGTACCGCTACGCGGTCGAAGCCGACGGCACCCTCTGCTTCGCGGACCGTCCGCCGGGACACGGCGACGCCGCGACCCGCGCGCGCAAACGCCTCGTCCCCGATGCCCACGGCTACACCGAGCGCCTCGAGGTCGAGCGCAACGGCGATTTCGTCCTCTACTCCGAAGTCCCGATGCGTCGCGTGCGCCACTAGGAGCCCGCTCGCTCCCACCTTGGCGTCTCGGCGCCATCCGAGTACCATGCGCTCGCTACCACAGCGGGCGGTGTAGGAAACCCGGTGAGAATCCGGGGCTGTCTCCGCAACGGTCAGCGGCGAGAACGGAACGCATCGAGGTCACTGGGGCGGAGGCCCTGGGAAGACGCGTTCCCGACTGCGACCCGCGAGCCCGGAAGCCTGCCGCCCGTCCCGTCGTCCTTCCCCGGGTCGGAGTGTGCCCAGGGAGCGGATCTCCGCCGCGGCGACACCGAACTCCACAGGGAAGGAGTCGCCATGCGCGTCATCCGCATCGCTTTGTTGTTCACCCTCTGCACCAGCCCCCTCCCCGTCCACGCGGCGGACGAGGAACTCGCCACCGTGGGCTCGCTGCGGCCGGTCCCCCTCGACTCGGTGGGGGGCACGATCAGCGTCATCACCCGGGAACAGATCGAGCGACGCGGGCAACCGCTGGTCGCCGACCTGCTCCGCGAGATCCCCGGGGTGGCGGTGAGCCGCACCGGCCCGGTGGGGGGCCTCACCCAGGTGCGGATCCGCGGCGCCGAGGGCAATCACACCCTGGTCCTGATCGACGGGATCGAGGCCAACGACCCGGCGGCGGACTCCGAGTTCAACTTCAACAGCCTGATGACCTCGAGCATCGAGCGGATCGAGGTGCTGCGCGGACCCCACAGCGCGCTGTACGGGACCGACTCGATCGGCGGCGTGATCAACATCGTCACCCGCGAAGCCGACGGGCCCGGGCTGGGCGGCGACCTCGAGCTCGAAGGCGGGAGCTTCTACACCGGCCGGGTGGCGACGTCGATCTCCGGCGGGACCGAGACGGCGCGGCTCTTCGCCTCGGGCGCCTACCTGCGCACCCACGGCGTCAACGCCGCCCAGGTCGGGACCGAGGACGACGGCTACGCGAACATCTCGGTGACCACCAAGGGATCGTGGACCCCGGACGAGCGGCTGCGTCTCGACGCCGTGTTCCGCTGGGAGGACGACGAGAGCCAGGACGACCAGACCGGCTTCGGCTCCCCGCCCGCGGTCTTCGACGCCCTCAACCGCAGCGACCCCCGCCAGATCTACGGGCGCCTCCAGGGCGAGGTCGAGGTGCTCGACGAC
>JANQRO010000202.1 GCA_028284525.1 Myxococcota bacterium
CCGGAGCGCGTGTCGGTACGCGGCTCGGTGTCGGCGTGCGACGTGGCGCGGGAGAACGGTCGGGCTCCGGAGCGCGTGTCGGTACGCGGCTCGGTGTCAGCGTGCGACGTGGCGTGGGAGAACGGTCGGGCTCCGGAGCGCGTGTCGAAGCGCGGTTCGGCGCCGCGGGCTTGCAGGGAGAGCGAAGGGACGGCTCCGGCCAGCGGGGTCGAGCTCAGGAGGAGCAGCGTGCAGGGCGCTTGGGCGGCGCTGCGTTGCAGTCGCCGCCAGGCCGAGCTGGGCGGGGGGGAGGTGTCGTCGCGACGCGCGCCCGCCCGGCGCGGCCCCCGGGCCGGTGGATCCCGACGCGAGGTGGCCGGAGCGGCGACGAAATCCAGCACGACCAGGGAGAAGGCCCGCGACAGGAGAAGACGCTCGCTGGCGCGCAGCGCGACCTGGGGACTCGGCGCGCGCACCCACAGCACGCGCTCGAGGGCGACCCCGCTCGCGACCGCGCTCGGGGGATCGAAGGCGTCGGCGAGGTCGACCCACGCGGCGCGAGCGCGTCGCGACGCCGCCGCGGCCAGGGTCTGGGCGCAGGCGGTGAGCCCCGAGGAGAGCGGCCCCGAGAGCTCGGCGAAGCTGCCGAGGGCGAGCCCTCCCGAGAGCAGGAGGTCGAGGGCGGCGACGCCCGTCTGCAGCGACGATCCGTCGCGGGGATCGGGCGCGGCGGGGAGCGCGTCGGCTCGTCGCAGCAGACCCGAGGGCAGCGCGTGGTCCGCCAGGGCCTCGCCGAGATCCTCGAGAAGGGTCCCGGCGAGGCGGTTCGGCAGCGCGAGGGGCCGGGGGGAGGCCATGGATCGATTTTCGCTTTTTGTTCGCCATTCGTCAACCGCGAGCGATCCGAGGGGGGCGCGCGTTCGCCCGGGGCGATCGACTACCTTGTCGCTCCCCTTCACCACCCGGAGGCCCGAATGCCGCGACTTCTCCACACCATGCTTCGCGTGCGCGACCTCGACGCGTCGCTCGACTTCTACTGCCAGCATTTCGGGATGAAGCTGCTGCGCAAGCAGGACTTTCCCGGCGGCGAGTTCACGCTGGCCTTCGTCGGCTACGGCGACGAGTCCGATACCGCCGTCCTCGAGCTCACCCACAACTGGGGCGACAACGAGTACGACCTCGGCAACGCCTACGGTCATATCGCGATCGGCGTCGACGACGCCTACGCCTTCTGCGACAACCTGAAGAAGAACGGTGTCGAAGTCGTGCGCGAGCCCGGCCCGATGAAGCACGGCACCACCGTCATCGCCTTCGCGAAGGACCCCGACGGCTACATGGTGGAGCTGATCCAGCCCTAGCTCGGGGAGGTCGAGGGCGTCTACGGCAGGATCTCGACCCGTCTCCCGTCGAGCCGCACCCGTCCCTCGGCGATCAGCCGCACCGCTTCGGGCACCAGACGTCGTTCCGCCGCCTGCACCCGCGCCGCGAGCCGCTCGGGCGTGTCGGTCGCCAGCACGGGCACCGGCTCTTGGAGCAGGATCGGGCCGGTGTCGTACTGGTCGTCGGCGAAGTGCACCGTCGCGCCGCTCACACGCACCCCCGCGTCGATCACGGCGCGGTGCACCCGTGCGCCGTAGAAGCCCTTCCCCGAGAAGGCCGGGATCAGCGCCGGGTGGACGTTGATCACGCGTCCGGCATAGCGCTCGCGCGGCTCGAAGATCGACAGAAAGCCGAGCAGGGCGACCAGCTCGACGTCGTGGGGCGCGAGGGCCTCGTGGATCGCGTCGTTGAAGCGCGCGCCGTCGTCGTAGTCCTTGCGCACCACGGCGACGGCGGGGATGCCGCGCCGCGCCGCGCGCGCGAGCCCGCCGACGTCGGGTTTGGAGGCGACCACTGCACACACCCGGGCGGGCACGCGCCCGGCGTCGATCGCTTCGCAGAGGTTTTCGAGGCTCGTCCCCTCGCCCGACACGAGCACGGCGACGCGCAGCGGTGTCTCGCCCACGCGTCGAGTCTACCGCCGCGGTGCCGTTGACGCCCCGAGTGAGAGCAGCCAGACTGCCCGCCCGTACGCGCCACCGCGCTTCATTTCGCGACGAGACGAGGGAGTTCGCAATGACGGTCCTGGTCACCGGGTCGATGGCCATCGACCGCATCATGGTCTTCCCGGACCGCTTCAAGAACCACATCCTGCCCGACAAGATCCACATGCTGAACGTGGCCTTCCACGTCCCGGAGCTGCGCCAGTTCTACGGCGGGACGGCGGGCAACATCGCCTACGGGTTGCGTCTCCTCGGGGACGACCCGCTGATCCTCGCCGCGGTGGGGAGTGACTTCGACGCCTACGCCGCCTGGCTCGACGAGAACGGGATGCGTCGCGACGGGATCCGGGTCTTCGACGATGCCTACACCGCGCAGGCCTTCATCACCACCGATCTCGATGACAACCAGATCATCGCGTTCCACCCGGGCGCGATGGGACGCTCGAGCGAAGTCGGCCTCGACCTCGTGCCGGACCCGGTGTCGATCGATTGGGCGGTGGTGTCGTCGAACGACAAGGACGCGATGCAGCAGTACGCCGCAGGGCTCAAGACGCGGGGGACGCGCACCCTGCTCGATCCGAGCCACCAGCTCCCGGTGTTCGAGGGCTCCGAGCTCGTCGAGTTCATCGAGGGCGCCGCGCTCTACGTGGCCAACGACTACGAGTGGGCGCTGACCCTCGAGCAGACCGGGCTCTCGGAGGAAGCGCTCCTCGACAAGGTCGGCGCCGCCGTGGTGACCCGCGGCGCCGAGGGCTCGACGATCTGTCGCGGCGCGGAGCGGATCGAGATCCCACCGGTGCGCGCCGAGCAGGTCGTGGACCCGACCGGTTGCGGCGACGCCTATCGCGCAGGCCTGCTCTACGGGTTGCAACGCGACCTCCCCTTCGAGGTCGCCGGTCGCATCGGCTCGGTGATGGGTGCCCTCAACATCGAGCAGCGCGGGCCCCAGACCCTGCGCGTCGGCATCGACGCCGTGCGCGAACGCTACGAGAAGGCCTACGGCGACGGCTTCTGAGCTCCACGCGGAGCTCGCCGTGGTGGGCGGCGGCGTGGTCGGCCTCGCCGTCGCGGCGGCGGCCGCGCGCGCGGGCCGCACCGTCGTCGTCCTCGAGCGTCACGACGGGTGGGGCCGCGAAACCACCAGCCGCAACAGCGAGGTGATCCACGCCGGGCTCTACTACCCGCCCGGCTCCCACAAGGCCCGGCTTTGCGTCGAGGGCCGCGAGCGGCTCTACGCCCGCTGCGCGGAGCGGGGGATCCCCCATCGCAAGCTCGGCAAGCTCGTCGTGGCCTGCGCCGAAGCGGAACGAGACGGGCTCGACACCCTGCTGCGCAACGGCGCGACGTGTGGCGCCGGGGCGCTCGAGGTCTTCGACACGGCAGAGCTCGCCCGGCGCGAGCCCGCGGTGCACGGGGTCGCCGCGCTGTGGTCGCCCGAGAGCGGTATCGTCGACAGCCACGCCCTCTGCATCTCCCTCGCCGACGAAGCCGAGCGCGGTGGGGCGCTCCTCGCTCTGCGTCACCACCTCCGCGCGGTGACCCCCGGTGCGCCCTCGCGGCTCGAGCTCCGCGACCCGGACGGTGCGCCCCTCGTGCTGCGCGCAGAGCGCGCGGTCAACGCCGCGGGTCTCCTGGCCGACCGGGTCGCCGCGTGGTGCGGGGTCGACATCGACGCCGGCGGCCTGCGGATCCGGCCCTGCAAGGGCGACTACTTCTCCGTCGCACCCGGCGCGCGTCCGGATCTACACCATCTCGTGTATCCGGTGCCGGTCGCGGCCGGGACGGGCGCCGGGCTCGGTATCCACGCCACCCTCGATCTCGCCGGCGCCGTGCGATTCGGGCCCGACACCGAGTACGTCGACACACCCCGCTACGACGTCGACCCCGCCAAGGCCGTCGTCTTCGCCGCCGCGATCCAGCGCTACCTCCCCGGTCTCCGCGCCGCGCACCTCCACCCCGACTACGCCGGGGTGCGCCCCAAGCTCGCCGGGCCCGGCGAGGGCTTCCGCGATTTCGCGATCGTCGAAGACGGGGGCTGGGTGCACCTCGTGGGAATCGAGTCGCCGGGGCTCACCGCCGCCTTGGCCATCGCAGAGCGGGTCGTCGGCTGGATCGACGGGGCTCAGCTGTCCTGACACCAGGCGAGCGCCACGGCGATGTTGTCGCCCGCGCCGTTGCGCGACTGCGCGTCGCAGGCGATCTGGGCGAGACGATGGGCGGCGACCGCGGCGCGCTCTGCCGGCGGATAGGACGCGGCGTCGGCGAGGGCTTCGAGGACCGCGCTCGGCGGGTCGGCGACGCCGATCCCCGGCTCCGAGAGACCGTCGGTGGCGGCGAGCAACGCGCGGGTCTCGCGGAGTGATCCGGCTTCGAGCCGGGTGGCGGAACGCAGCCAGTCGTCGTCTCCGTCGCGTTGCCCGAGAAATCGCGGCGGGCGGTTGCGGGGCCAGCCGAGATCGAGACAGCGCTCGTCGTCGCTCCAGAAGAGGTGGCTGTCGCCCACGGAGGCGGAGAAGAACGCCGCCTCGGGGCGTCGCGCGAGGGCGAGGGACAAGGTGGTGCGCGGGCCGCGCTCGCCGCGGCAGGACTCGAGGATCGCGTGGTGCGCCGCGACGACGGCATCCTGCAGGGCGTCGCGCCAGGTGCGCTGCTCGCGCACCCCGACGTCTTCGACCCAGCCCTGCGCGGCGGCGGACACCGAGTCGACGGCGATCCGCGCCGCCTCCTCGCCCCAGTGGCCGTCGGCGACCGCCAGGAACCACCCGCCGGGCCCTTCGGCACTCATGCAGGCGTCTTCGTTGGGATCCTTGTGGGCGTAGAGCTTGGCGGCGCCGCCGCGGCCCAGCGCGCTCGCGACCCGTAGCCCCGCGCGCACGACCAGCTCCCCGGTCTGCGTGTGATCGCGACCGCGGAGTAGCAGGCCGCTCACTCGCCGGGACCGGCCGCCTCGTCGCGCCCGAGGTCGGGCAGGGGCGGGGCATCGGGGTTCGGCAACGGGTTGCGCGCGAACGCGTACTCCTCCACCGCCCGTCCCTCGAGCAGGTGCTCTTGGATGATGCGCTCGAGGACTTCGGGAGTGCAGCGTCGGTACCAGGTGCCGTCCGGGTAGACGACGGCGATCGGCCCCTCGAGACAGACGCGCAGACACTCGACCTGGGACCGGTAGACCCCACCCAGGGCGCTGTCGAGTTTCAGCTGTCGGAGCCGGCGTTTGAGGAAGGTCCACGACTCCTTGCTCTGTTCGACGGGGGCGCAATCGCCCCGAACACAGAGAAAAATGTGACGGCTGTATTGCCCGAGCCGCAACGCACGGCTCGTCGCCTCGATCTTGGTCTCCGACATCCGCGCCATTATAACGGGCGATTGTCGCGCCCCTCCGTCACCATGGGGGCATGGGCCCCACCCCCGCGCCGCTCGAAGGCGTCGGCGACGACGACCACGACGACCACGACGATTTCGAGGCCTGGTTGATCTCGGTCCACCACGAGGTGGGCAATCACCTCGCGGCGATCCGCTTTGCGGCGCAGCTCGCCCGGGACGACCCGGGATCGCTGCGCGGGAGCGCGCGGGCGCTGGACCGCGCCGCGATGCAGGCCGGCTCGCTGCTCGCGTTGTCCCGACCCCTCTTGCTGATCGACGAGCCCGAGCTCGAGGTGATGCCGGTCGACACGCTCTTCGAGCTGGTGGGTCGTGAGCTCGTCGCGCAGGGCTTGCCCACCCCCCAGATCGACGTCGAGACCGCGTTGCCGCCGATCCGCGTCTGCACCGAGGCGCTGCAGCCCGCGATCACCGCGGTGGCGCTGCGCGGGGCCGCGGGGGAGGCGGCGCGGCTGCGCGCCGCTCTCGACAAGGGGGCGGTGATGATCGGTCTCGAGGTGGAGGCGGAGGCCGACGCGCCCGAGCGGGAGCGCGCGGTGGTCCTGCGCCTGGTCGAGCGGCTGATGGATCGCTGTGAGATCCCCTTCGCCGTGCGCACCCGCCCTTCGTTCAGCGCGGAGTTCTGGTGTCGGACGGCCACCTCACCTCGCGCACCGCGTCCCGCTTGAACATCGGCAGTCCGCCCGGCTGGTAGGTGAGTACCAGCGCGCGGCGGGACCGCGGCGTCGGATTCGGCCGCGACCCGTGGGCGAGACACGCGTGGAAGAACACGGCGCTCCCCGCGGCGAGGGGGAGGGCGACCTCCGGGAAGGCCGTCAACGCCTCGGGGTCGACAAAGAGCGGGTCGAGGGAGGCCCCACCGCGCCGCGCGGGCAACACGCCGTGACGATGACTCCCCGACCGTACGCGAAAGCAGCCGTTCGCTTCGTCGGCGTCATCGAGGGCGACGAGCACGTTGACCAGACGCGTCCGCCGCGCCCAGAGGTCCGGCGCCCCCACCCAGTACGGGGCGTCCTGGTGCCAGTCGAAGCCCGAGCCCGTGTGCGCCCGCTTCCAGTTGAGCTTGTCGGTCCACAGCGACAACGTGTCGACCCCGAGCAGTCCTGCGACGGGAAGTGCGAGGCCGGGATCGTCGACCAGGGCGTCGAGCGCCGGCGCGAAGGGGTGCACCGGCTCGAGCACCCGGGCGCAGTGGAGGGCGTCGGCGTGGTGCTCGTACTGGAGGGTCGCGGTGCCGACGTCGCGGAACACGAGTCCGTCCACCCGGTAGCACCGCCCGTCACCCGCACCCCAGCCCGAGACGAGGGACTCGACACGGTCGGCGGCGTCCCGCAACGCCGCGATCGCGGCGGGCGCGAGGACGCGGTGTCGCATGAAGAAGCCGTCGCGTTCCCACGCGCCGCGCTCGATGCTGCGGAGCGGCTCGGCCCTAGATGCGCTCACGGAAGCCGCGCTTCATCGGCGACCGCCAGCACGGCGGCTCATAGCCCCCCGCCGGAGAGGCTGCGCACGAAGGCGATGACATCGACGATCTCCGCGTCGGACAGGGTGCCTCCCCAGGGCGCCATCAGCGGGGAGCGATCGACCGCGGTACCGCCGTACTTCACCACCTTGAAGAGATGCTCGTCGCTGAGGGCGTCCATGTAGCTCGCGTCCGAGTGGTCGGCGGGCGTCGGGTCGAGGGCAGCGCCCACCGGGCCGTCGCCCTTCCCCGTCGGGCCGTGACAGCTCGCACAGTATTGCTGGTAGTGGACGGCACCCGCCTCGGCGTCGCCCGCCGCGAGGTCGATCGCCGGGACCGGGTGGGCCGCCGCGGGAGGCGCCGGCTCTTGGGTCGGCGCCGGGGGCTCCGCGGGGGTCGCCGGGGGCTCGGGGGCCGGTACTGGCTGGGCCGGTACCGTCTCTGGCGGGCTGGGCGGTGCCTCGCCCCCGTCGCCACCGCAGGCCACGAGGCAGAGGGTCGCCGCGAGGAGCGCAGCGGGGCCCAGGATCCTTCGGTGGAATCGAGCGGGCCGAGAACGGGCAATCGAGCGGGTCGCCACGGACAACCTCCGGTCAAGCGGTCGCGTCGTCGAGCCGCTGCGCGGCGGCCTCGATCTCGCGTTGCAGGTCGCGAAACTCGGTCGCGACGGGGAACTGGGGAAACTCCCGGATCACGTTGTCGGGAGGGCGGAACAGGATGCCGGCGTCGGCCTCCGAGAGCATCGCGGTGTCGTTGTAGGAGTCGCCGGCGGCGATCACCTCGTAGCGCAATGCGTGAAAGCTCTTCACCGCGGCCCGCTTGGGATCCGGCTGCCGCAGGAGGTAGCCGTCCACCGAGCCGTCGGCACCGATCTCGAGGCGGTGGCAGAGGAGGGTGGGCCAGCCGAGCTTGCGCATGAAGGGCTCGGCGAACTCGTAGAAGGTGTCCGAGAGGATGACCAGCTGGTAGCGCTCTCGGAGCCAGCCGACGAAGTCCGAGGCTCCCGCCAGGGGGTCGAGCCCGTCGATCACCTCCTGGATCATCGGCAGGCCCAGGCCCTGCTCCCGCAGGATTTCGAGACGGCGGGTCATCAATTTGTCGTAGTCCGGCTCGTCCCGGGTCGTCAGGCGCAGCGCGTCGATCCCGGTCCGCTCGGCCACCCCGATCCACACCTCCGGAATCAGCACCCCCTCCAGGTCGAGACAGACGATGCGCACGGGGCCGGAAACCTCTCTCTGGCAGGGTGACGTGCAGGCGCGACGCAGCATAACGGGGCCGGGCAGCGGCGGCTGCGCCCGTACGTTAAGCTCGGGTCTGCGGTTATACCGAGGGGTAGGCCGCGGGCCACGGACCTCGAGGCCCACAGCGCCCGAAGGGCCCTCCACCCCGGACCAGACCGACGCGCGCGCAGCAAGGGGGAACCCCAGGATGGGGACCCGTCTCTCACTGAATCGTTCCGCGAAGGGGCGTGCCCGGGCTGGGCGCGCCGGGGCGGTGGCGCTCGCGGCGTGGCTCGTCGCCTGCGGGGGTGAGGTGGAGCAGGCCGGACCCCAGGGCCCGCCGCCGCCGGCGGTTGAAGTGCAGCTCGTGGCCCCGGAAGACTTCACCGAGCGGGGGGACCTGGTCGGAAACCTCCGCGCCGTCGACGCCGTCGAGATCAAGGCCGAGATCGCGGGCGTCATCGAAGCGATCGCCTTCGAAGAGGGCGAACGGGTGGAGAAGGGGGCCGTCCTCTTCCGGCTCCGGGACGACGAGCAGCGCGCCCGGCTCGCGGAGGCCACGGCGCGGGTCGCCCTCGCCGAAGACCAGTTCGGTCGCACCGAGCGGCTGGCCCGGGAGCGGGCCGCCGCTGCGGCCCAGCTCGAACGTCACCGCGCCGAGCTCGAGATGGCTCGCGCCCAGCTCTCGCTGGCGCGGGTGGAGCTCGACCGCACGCGAATCACCGCCCCCTTCTCGGGCCACATCGGTCGGCGCCGGGTCTCCCCCGGCGCGCGGATCGAGCCCGACGACGTCCTCGTGCGGCTCGACACCATCGACCCGATCGACATGGAGACCGCGGTGCCCGAGTGGGCGCTGCCGCTCATGCAAGTCGGCGCGCACCTCGACCTCGAGGTCGTGGCCTACCCCGGGCGCAAGTTTCCGGCCGTGATCACCTTCGTCGCCCCGAGCGTCGAAGAGGCGGGACGCCGGGTGCCGATCAAGGCCCGCGCGGAGAACTCCGAGGCGCTGCTCCGGCCCGGCATGTTCGCCGACATCCTCGTCGACCTCGGCCGTCGCGACACGATCCTGCTGCCCCTCGAAGCGGTGATGAACGACGCCGACGGCGCCTTCGTGTGGCGGGTGGGCGAGGGCGAAGTGATCGAGCGCGCGACGGTGACGGTGGGCGCCCGCGACGGCGCCCGGGTCGAGGTGCGCGAAGGGCTGGTCGAGGGCGACCGCGTCGTCACCGCCGGCACCCACAAGGTCTTCCCCGGCGCGACCGTGCGAGCCATCGAGCCGACCCAATCCACCGCCTCCGAGACGAGTCTCCAGGACGCCGAAGGAGACGGCGCGTGAGACTCTCCGAGATCTGTATCGATCGGCCGGTCTTTGCGACCGTCCTCTCGCTGTTGATCGTCCTCTTCGGCGTGATCGGTTTGACGCGGCTCCCCAACCGCGAGCTCCCCAACATCGACCCGCCGATCGTGTCCGTGACGACGATCTATCCCGGGGCCGCCCCCGAGGTGGTCGAGACCTCGGTCACCGAGCCCATCGAAGACCTGCTGATCGGGATCGAGGGCGTGAAGCACCTCACGTCCCAGAGCCGCGAGCAGGTCTCGCTGATCACCATCGAGTTCGAGCTCTCCCGCGACGTCGACATCGCCGCCAACGACGTCCGCGACCGGGTCGCCCGTGTGCGCCGCGACCTCCCCGACGACGTCGAGGACCCGATCGTCGCGAAACAGGACGCCGACGCCCGGCCGATCGTGTGGATCGCGCTCTCGGGCGGGCGCGACCAGATCGAGCTGACACGCATCGCCGAGAACTCGATCCAGGACCGACTCTCGAAGCTGCCCGGGGTCGCCACGGTCTTTCTCGGCGGCGAGCGCCGCATGGCGATGCGGATCTGGATCGACAACGAGCGGCTGACCTCGTACGGGCTCACCGTCTCCGACGTCTCCGACGCGCTGCGCCGCGAGAACGTCGACATCCCCTCCGGTCGGATCGAGGGGAACGACCGGGAGTTCACCGTGCGCACCCTCGGCGAGCTCACCACCGCCGAGGAGTTCGAGCAGCTGATCGTCGCCGACCTCGACGGCGAGCCGATCCGGCTGCGCGATATCGGAGAGGTGGTGGTCGGCCCCGAGGACGAGCGCAAGCTCACCCGGTACAACGGCGCGCCGACGATCGGGCTCGGGGTGGTGAAGCTCGCCCAGGCGAACACGATCGCCGTCGTCGACCGCCTGGAGGCCGAGCTGGCGCAGCTCGAGACCGAGCTTCCCGAGCAGATCGACCTCACGATCGCCTTCGACAGCTCCGAGCACATCCGCGAGTCGATCAGCGACGTGGTGAAGACCCTCGCCGAGGCTGTGATCCTCGTGCTGATCGTCATCTACCTCTTCCTGAGAACGCTGCGGGCGACCTTGATTCCGGCGATCTCGATCCCGGTCTCGATCATCGGGACCCTGGCCGTCCTCTACTTCGCGGGCTTCTCGATCAACATCCTGACGCTGATGGGGCTCACCCTCGCGATCGGTCTCGTGGTCGACGACGCGATCATCGTGCTCGAGAACATCTCGCGCTGGGTCGAGGACGGTGCTCCACCCCGCGAGGCCGCGATCCGGGGGATGCGTGAGATCTCGTTCGCGGTCGTCGTGTCGACCATTTCGGTGATCGCGGTGTTCCTCCCGCTCACCTTCCTCACCGACACGACCGGCCGGCTCTTCCGCGAGTTCGGGGTCACGGTGGCGTCGGCGGTGGCGATCTCGGGCTTCGTCGCGCTCACCATGGCGCCGATGCTCTGCTCGCGGATCCTGCGCCCGCACAGCGACGAGCGCGGCATGAAGGCCAGGCTCGCGGGCTTCTTCGACCGGCTCTCGAGCCGCTACGAGCGCGTCCTCCGGCCCAGCCTCGAGTGGAAACGCATCACGCTGGCGATCGGGCTGGCCTGGTTCCTCTTCGGGGTCGGGCTGCTCTTCTTCGGCGACGTCAAACGCGAGTTCGTCCCGCGCAGCGACCGCGGCTCGATGTGGGTGTTCACCCGGGCGCCCGAAGGCAGCACGATCGAGTACACCCACCGCTACCAGCTGCAGGTGGAGGAGATCGCGGCGCAGGCGCCCGAGGTCGAGGGCGTGTTCTCGGTCGTCGCCCTCGGTATGAACGCACCCGGGCTGGTCAACGAAGGCGCGATCATCACCGACCTGCGCAAGGATCGCGACCGCAGCACCGCCGACGTGATCCAGTCGCTGCTCCCCCAGTTCATGAGTGTCACCGGGATCTCGGCCTGGCCGAGCGAGCCGCCGAGTCTGGGTCAGGGCTGGCTCTCCCAGCCCGTCTCGGTCGTGATCCAGGGCCCCGACGTCGCCACCCTGGCGCAGAAGACCAACGCGATCATCGCCCGGGCGAGTCGGGAGGTACCGGGGCTGCGCGGCCCGCGCAGCGACCTGGTGCTCAACAAGCCCCAGCTCGACGTCACCATCGACCGCAACCGCGCCGGCGACCTCGGGGTCTCGGTGCGCGACGTCGCGACCACGCTCCAGATCATGCTGGGCGGCCAGGATCTCTCCACCTTCAAGCTCGACGGCCAGACCTACGACGTCATGGTCCAGCTGGTGCGCGACAAACGCGCCCGACCGGGGGATATCCCGCTGCTCTACGTGCACGGCAAGGGCGGCCGGCTGATCCCGCTCTCCTCGGTCGTCTCCGTGAAGGACACCAACGCGCCCCGCTCGGTGCCGCACCACGACCGGGTCCGTTCGGCCACGATTCTCTCGGCGCTGGCGCCGGGGACACCCCTCGGCTCGACCCTCGACGCCATTCGGGGGATCGCCGAGGAGGAACTCGCCGGGCTCCCGGGCTACAACGTGACGTTCTCCGGCGAGTCCGAAGACTTCTACGAGTCGACCCAGGCGATCATCTTCGCCTACCTGCTGGCGATCCTGATCATCTACCTGGTGCTGGCGGCGCAGTTCGAGAGCTTCGTCCACCCCTTCACGATCCTGACGGCGGTGGCGCTGAGCTTCACCGGGGCCCTCGTCACGATCAAAGCACTCGATCTCCTCGCGTCGGAACGGCTGCTCGACGCCCCCCAGCTCTCGCAGTCGCTCAACCTCTTCAGCCAGATCGGCATGGTGATGCTCGTCGGGCTGGTGACCAAGAACGCGATCCTCATCGTGGAGTTCGCCAACCAGCTCCGCGAACGCGGCAAGGGCGTCTACGAGGCGGCCTTCGAGGCCGGGCGGACGCGCTTCCGTCCGATCCTGATGACCGCGCTCTCGACCATCATGGGGCTCCTCCCGGTCGCCCTCGGCGGCTACCGCGTCGTGGCGCAGTTCCTCGGCATCGGCGCCGGCGGCGAGCTCCGCGCGCCCCTGGGCATCGCCGTGGTGGGGGGGATGTTCTTCTCCACGATGTTCACGATCTTCGTCGTACCCGCGACCTACTTTGCGGTCGAGGGCATGCGAGAGCGGGCCTCGAAGCGACGCGCCGATCGCGAGGCCGCGCGGGAGAACGAGCCCGCCGGGGCGCCCGCCGCGTAGCACGCGCAGGGCGCGATCGAAGCGCGCGGCGCACACGAGGGGGGTGGCGTGGAGTGGCTCGAGGCGGCGCTCCTGGGCCTCGTCCAGGGGCTCACCGAGTTCCTGCCGGTGTCGAGCTCGGGTCATCTCGTGCTGCTCGGGCAGTGGCTCGGCGCCGACGAGGCCGGGGTGCTCCTCGAGGTGGCGCTCCACGCGGCGACCCTGGGTGCCGTCCTGGTCTTCTACCGCGCGCGGATCGCCGCGATCCTCGCGGGGGTCCTGGGGCGCGATGCCGACGCGTGGCGCGACGTCGGCAAGCTCGTCGTCGCGACCCTCCCCGCCGTGGGCTTCGCGCTCCTCGCCCGCGACTGGATCGAGCGCCAGTTCGAGAGCACCCTGACCGCTGGCATCGGGCTCCTCGTCACCGGGGCGCTGCTCTGGTCCACGCGCCGCACCTTGCCCCGCGCCCACCAGGAGACGCCGAGCTGGTCGGTGGCCTGGTGGATGGGCTGCGCCCAGGCGATGGCGATCCTCCCCGGGATCTCGCGCAGCGGCGCCACGGTGTGTGCCGCGCTGGCTCTCGGTCTGCGCCCCCTCGCCGCGGCAGAGTTCTCGTTTCTGATGTCGACGATCGCGATCAGCGGAGCGGTGGTGCTCCAGCTGGCCGACCTCGAGGCGAGCGCCGTCGCGTGGGACCGCATCGGGCTGGGCGCCGCGGTCGCCTTCGTGAGCGGGCTGGCGGCGCTGGCCCTCTTCGTCCGGCTGCTCCGCAGCCAGTCCTTCCACCGCTTCGCGATCTACGTCTGGGTGCTGGGCGCGGTCGCGATCGCCGTCTCGCTCCGCTAGCGCCCCCGCCGGCGGGGAGCTAGGGCTCGAGAATCGGCTGGAGTCGTTGGGCCGGCGTGGTATCGCGCAGCTTCTTCAGCGCACGCGCCTCGAGCTGTCGCACGCGCTCCCGCGACAGCCCCAGCGACTGGCCGATCTGCTCGAGGGTGTGCTCTTCCTCTCCGCCGAGGCCGTAGCGCAGCCGCAGGATCAGCTGCTCCCGCTCCGAGAGACTCGAGATCAGCGAGCCGACCCCCGAGCGCATGCGATCGCCGTCGATCCCCGAGTCGGGGTTGCGGGCGCCCGGATCCGCCACGAACTCCTCGAGGCGTTTCTCGGTACCCGCCACCGACGACTCCAGCGAGATCGCCTCCCGCGAGAGCCGGTCGAGGGACTCGAGGGCGTCTTCATCGGTCCCGAGCGCCGGCGCCAGCTCGGCCGCCGTCGGCTCGCGACCGAGCTTCCCGGTGAGCTCCGAGCGCACGCGCTGGCTGCGTTGCAGCCGGTCGTGCACGTGGGAGGGCAGCCGGATCGTCCGCGAGTGGTTCTGGATGGCGCGCACCAGCGCCTGCCGGATCCACCACACCGCGTAGGTCGAGAACTTGAAGCCCCGGCGGTGGTCGAACTTCTCCACCGCGCGGATCAGCCCGAGGTTTCCCTCCTGGATCAGGTCGGGGAAGGAGAGCCCGAGGTTGCGGTAGTCCTTGGCGATCGCCACCACGAGCTTCAGGTTGTGCTCGATGAAGGTGTTCTTGACCTTGGTCATCCGCCAGTGGGCGGCGTGCACGGCCTTGGCGCGCTCGAGGAGCACGTCCTTCGGGAGACCGGCGCGGGTCTCGATGTCCACGAGCCGCTTCGTCCCCTTCCGCGCGCGGTGCGCGGCGGTGGCGAGGCGGATCGCCTTCTCACGCAGCTCGGCCAGGAGCGCCAGCGAGAGCTGGGCCCGATCGAGGTCGCCGGCGAGACGCTTCTCGATCTTCTCGATGTGCTTGGCCGCCGCGCGGCGCTTGCGCAGCCGCTCGCGTTCGGCGAGGTGCTTGCGCAGGTTGTTGACCGACTTCTCGACGCGCCGTGCGATCTCTCCGGTGTCTTCCTCGCCCACCGACTCCGAGAGCTTGGCCCCGGTATGGGACAGGGCGCGAAGCGCATCCCAGCGCTCGACGACGTGGTGGCCCGAGCAGGGCAGGGCGTAGAGGGCCGCGCGCAGGGCGCTGGTCGAGGCCTCGAGCTCCTTGGCGAGCACGACCTCTTCTTCCCGCTTGAGCGTCCGGGTTCCCCCGATCTCCTGGAAGTACGACTCGAGGGGACGGCGCTCGCGACCCGGGTCGAGATCTTCTGCGGCCACCGCGGCGGTGGCGCCCATGATCGCACCTTTCCCACTCGAACGCGCAGTGCTCCGGCCATTGGAGCGGTCGCCTTGGGGGGCGGCCGGCGCAGCGCCGGTCGTGTTGGCTTCGGCCTCTCGATTCTCTCGCATTCCTGTTCTCGCACTCACTGGGGGACATCTCTCCGGGCGTCCGTTGACCGTGGAGTGCGCGCGGGGCGGCTCGCGGCCGCAGAGCGACCCCCCCTTGGGGGCTCGCCGGGCGCTCACGTCAACTGGCGTCCGAAAGAGCAGGGCTGCCATTCTCTACACTTCGCCCTGCTTTGGCTAGCGTTTTTTGAGGACCCCTCCGGGGCATCCCTCCGCCGCAGCGCCTCCCTCCAGTAGCCCCGCACGGTCGCGCCGCGCGGGCGGAATCGCGACGACCCTGCTCCGATTTGGGCGCGGTCGAAGCTAGAACGCCCAGATCACCGGGATCAAGAGCAGGGCGATCAACGCGCACTGGGCGTCGAGCAGAACCCCCGCCCGCGCGAAGTCGCGGAAACGGTACCCCCCGGGGCCGTAGACGATCAGGTGCGTCTGGTAGCTCACCGGAACCGCGAAGGAGCACGAGGCGCCAAACGCCACCGCCATCACGAAGCCGCGGGGGTCGACCCCGAGCTCCGCGGCGGCGGCCATCGCGATCGGGACGCCGATCGCCGCGGCGGCGGTGTGGTTGAGGAACTCGGCGGTCAGCAGCGTCACCACGTAGACCGCAGCCAGGGCGGCGATCGGGCCGGCGTCTCCGGCGGCGGTCACCAGCAGGGTGCCGAGGGTCCGCGCCGCCCCGGTGTGCTCCATCGCCGAGGCGATGCCGAGACCGGCGCCGATCACGATCAGGATCTGCCACTCGACGCTGGCCCGCGCCGCACGCACCGGAAGACAGCCGAGCAGGACCATGCCCCCCGCCGCGAGGGGGGCGGCCAGGGCGATCGACAGCGCGCCCTGGGCCACGAGCAGCACCATGGTGGCGAGCACCAGCGCGGCGCGGAGGGGATGCTCGTGCCCGTTGCCGGCGGGCCCCGCGACTTCGCTCACCAGGTAGAAGCCCGGGCTGTTGCGGTGCACCCGAAGAAAGCCCGGGGCGCACTGGAGCAGCAGGGTGTCTCCCGGCCGGAGCACGATCGTGCCGATCTTGCCGTCCACCCGCTCGCCGTTGCGGTGCACGGCGATCACGGCCGCGTCGTAGACGGTGCGGAAATTGGCGTCGCGTATGCTGCGGCCGACCAGCGGCGAGGAGTCGGAGACGACGGCTTCGACGAGGTGGCGGTCGGCCCCCCGCGGCGCCGCGGCCTCGGTCTCGGTGACAGCGACGAGCCCCCGAAAACGCTGGAGGTCGACGATGGTAGAGACCACCCCGGCGAACACCAGACGGTCGCGGGCCTCGAGGGTCTGGTCCGGCGCCACCGGCGTGAGAATGCGGCCCGCGCGATCGATCTCCACCAGAAAGAGCCCCGGGAGGTTGCGCAGCCCCGCCTCCTCGACGCTCTGGCCGACCAGCGGCGAGCCCGGCTCCACCAGCATCGAGGCGGTGTACTGGCGGGCGCTGTCCTCGACTTCGTCGACCGGGTCGCGACGGTCTGGGAGAAGACGCGGCGCCGCGAAACGCAGGTAGAGCAGACCCGCGAGACAGATCGGCACCCCCACCGGCGCCAGCTCGAAGAAGCCCATCGGGCGCAGCCCCGACTCGGCGATCAGGGCCGCCACGACCAGGGTGGTGCTGGTCCCGATGAGGGTGGTGACGCTTCCAAGGATCGTCGCGTAGTCGGTCGGGATCAGCATGCGGCTCGGTGCGAGCCCGCGAAGCCGGGCCCACTCGCGAACCAGCGGCGTCGAGAGCGCGACGAGGGTGACGTTGTTGAGGAAGGCCGATCCCAGGGCGAGCACCGGGCCGAGCCGCGCGATCCCTGCGCGCTCGGTGTTGGCGCGACCCATCAGTCGGCGAAAGACCCGCTCTACCGCGCCGCTCTCGCGGAGCCCCGCCGACACGATCAGGAGCCCGCCGATCGCCGGAAGCACCGGGTTGGCGAAGCCGGCGAAGAGCTCCGCCGGGGGGAGCACGCCCCCGACCCCGAGGGCCAGGAGCCCCGACAACATCGCGATGTCCGGGGTCGTGAGCTCGCGCGCGATGGCGACGAGGACCAGCGCCAGGGTCGCCAGCGTGAACCAGCCCTGCCATTCCATGGGTCGGGCACGATACCCGTCCGGCGCCCCGCCCACCAACGAAGCCAAGGCCGGGACACGCGCTGCCGAGGTGCCGCCGTCCTCCACGATACGCCACACTGCGCCGCCATGTCTCCCGCGCGGCGCGCGCCGGCGTTCTCCGAACGGGCCTTCTACCTCCGCGAGTTTCGGGGACGCACCCTCGCGATCGCGTGTCGGCCGGCGGCGTTGCGCGAGCCGCGGCGTTTGCGCGCGGTGGTCGACACCCTCGTGCGCAACGGGACCCGGGTCCTGGTGGTCTCGAGTTCGGGCGACGCGCTGCGCCGGGTCGTGGGCGACCGGGTGGTCGAGGAACGCGAAGCCGCGCCGATCTGGCGGGCGCTGCGTCGCGAGGGACGTCTCGGAGTGTGCACCGGGAACGACGCGAACTTCGTCGAGGCGTGTTGCGCGTTGGCGGCGCGGTGGCGGGTGTTCAAGCTCGTATGGATCGATTCGGGCGGAGGGTTGCGCGTCGGGCGGCGGCGCTTGTCCTTCGTCCACCGCGACGAGCTCCGCGCGCTGCTCGCCGACACCACCGAGCGCCGCGCCCCGCTCTTGCGCGGGATCGACAGGCTGCTCGACCAAGGGGTGGAGGCGATCAACCTCTGCACCCTCGCCGGCCTCCGCGAGGAGCTCTTCACCTACGACGGGTCGGGGACCCTCTTCACCCGCGACCGCTACATCGAGGTGCGCCCCCTCTCGATCGACGACTTCGATGCGGCCCGGGGCATGATCGCCCGCGGCGTCAAGGAGGGCGCGCTGTTGCGGCGCTCCCCGGCCGAGGTCGACCGCGCCCTCTCCGCCGGGCTCGGCGCCTTCGTCGAGGGGCGTCACCTCGCCGGGGTCGTCAGCGTGCTCGACTACCCGGGGAGCGGCGCGGGCGAGGTGGCGTGTCTCTACACGCTCACCCGCTACCTCGGCGAGGGCGTGGGGGCCGAGCTGATCGAGTTCGCGCTCGCCGACGCCCGGCGCCTGGGTCTGCAGCAGCTCTTCGCCTGTACGACGAACGGTGCGGCCGCCCGATTCTTCCGGCGGCGGGGCTTCGTGCGGGTCGCCCGCAGCCGCGTCCCCGACGCGAAGTGGCAGGGCTACGACCCGCGCCGTCTTGCGCGGGTGCGGGTCTACGCGCGGGAGACCGCCGGGGCCTAGGGCAGGAAGCCGCGCTCGTGGGCGGCGGCCTCGAGGTGGGCGAGGTGTCGCTCGGCCTCGACCCGGTGTTCGATCAGCTCGTGGAGCTGGTGGAGGATCTCGCGACGCCTGTCGGCGTCGAGCCCGTCCTTCGCGAGCTCGTCTTCGCGCTTGCGGGTCTCGCGCTTGTAGCGCTCGATCTCCGGTCGCACCCGGTGGATCTCGTGCCCGAGCTCGAATCCGTCGAGGAAGGCGCCCTCGAGATGGGCGGGGCACACCTGGCGGTAGCCCGCCCCGCGCAGCCCGCGCTCCCATCCCGAGACGGGGGTGCAGTACTGGCGGAGCCCGGCGTCGCGTCCCGATCGATAGCGCTCCTCGTCCACCTGGACGCCGTACTCGCTACACGATGTGTTGTGACGGACGAGTTGTTGCCACGCCTGGCCTCGGGCGCCGTCGCGGCGGCCCAGCTCGAACCAGTCCGCGTAGCGGCAGTCGCCCTCGCCGAGGGTGGCGCAGCCGCCGGTCAGGAGACCCAGCAGGCCCCCGAGGAAGAGGGTGAGGGGGAGACGCATCCCGTTCTTTTCGCGGGACCGGGCCGCGACTTGAGCGCGCCGCGCCGCCGGACTCCCGAGGCGGGGACACCTGCCGGGCGAGGCCCCACCTCAGGCGAGCCAGTCCCGCGCCCGCAGCCACGCTCCCAACAGGGGTCGGATCCAGGGGCGGCGTCGGTAGAACACACTCGTCGGATGATGCGCGGCCAGGAAGGGGCTCTCCGTCCGGGTGCCGAGGATCCACTCCGCCGCCTCCGCACCCAGCCGGCACGAGAGCGCGACGCCGTGGCCGCCGTAGCCGAGGGCGTAGTGGGCGTCGCGGAGACGGCCGAGGTGGGGGAGACCGTCGAAGCTGAAGCCGGTGCGCCCCGACCAGCAATGGGAGATCCGCGTTTCCGCGAGCGCGGGAAAGATCGCCGTCATCTCCCGGCGCAGGGTCGACACGACCCCGCGCGGGTCGCGGCCGGGCGACAGGGTGGTGCGACCGCCGAAGAGCAAGCGCCCGTCGGGCGTCAGCCGGAAGAAGGCGAGCAGCCAGCGCGAGTCGTAGAACATCCGGTCCTTGGGGCTCAGCGCCCGGCGCAGCGCCGGCGGGAGCGGCTCGGTCGCCAGCGCGTAGCTCCCGATCGGGAGCACCCTGCGGGCCAGGCCGGGGAGGGCGCTCCCCGTGTAGCCGTTGGTCGCCACGAGGACCTCCTTTGCGCGGAGCGTCCCGGTCGCGAGCCGTAGCCGGTGCACCGCGCCGTCGCGCTCGACTGCCCGCACCGGAGTCCGCGAGACGAGGGTCGCGCCGGCGCGGGCAGCGGCCTCCGCGAGACCGCGGGCCAGCTTCGCGGGGTGGAGACTCGCGCTCCCCGGGTCGATGCAGCCGCCGTGGAAGAACGCACTGCCAATCTCTCCGGCGAGCGCGTCGCGAGACAGGTCGATCCGGCGGTAGTCGAAGTGGCGCTCGAGCCACTCCGACTCGCGTCGCATCTCCCGGAGGTGCGTCGGCTTCGCCGCCAGGTAGAGAGAGCCGCGGACCTCGAAGTCGCAGGCGATCGCCTCCTCTGCGCACACGACGCGGAGGGCTTCGACCGCTTCCGCCGACGCGCGCCAGGCCCGCTCGGCCCGCTCGAACCCGACCTTGCGGGCCGCCGCGGATGCGTCGCTCTTCAGCCCGATCAGCGCCATCCCTCCGTTGCGCGAGGAGGCGCCGCCGGCGATCGGTCCCGCGTCGAGGAGCGCGACCCGCGCGCCCGCGCGGGCCAACACCCGAGCCGCCGAGAGCCCGGTGTAGCCGCCGCCGATCACCGCGACGTCGGCACGGATCGGGGCCGCCCCGCAGCCGAGCCGGTCGAGTTCGGGGACGTCGTCGTGCCAGACCGGGAGGTCGAGGGGGTCCATGGTCGGGAGGTCCGCGCGCGGTTGACCCGGCCAGGCTCGCGAACCCGACGAGCGTCTACAATGGCGCGGGGGAGGAGCAGGTGGCGGAGCCCGCCGAAGTCGACGTGCGCGATCTCGTGAAGTGCTTCGGCGCGCTGCGGGCGGTCGACGGAGTCTCGTTTCGCGTCGAGCCCGGGGAGACCTACGGTCTGCTCGGCCCGAACGGCGCCGGAAAGACCAGCATCATGCGCATCCTGGCGGGGCTTTCGCCCCCGAGCGCCGGAAGCGCCCGGGTCGCGGGTCTCGACGTCGCGACCCACCCCCGCTCCGTGCGCGCGCTCATGGGTGTCGTCACCCAGGCCGACGGCCTCGATACCGAGATCTCGGTGCGTCAGAACCTCGAGGTCTTCGGCGATCTCGTGGGGCTCTCCCGACGCGACGCTCGCGCCCGAGCCGACGAGGTCCTCGCGTTCTTCGCCCTCTCGGCCCGCGCCGACGCCCGGGTGGACGAGCTCTCCGGCGGGCTGCGCCGGCGTCTCGCCATCGCGCGCGCCCTGATCAACCGCCCGCGGGTGATCGTCCTCGACGAGCCCTCCACCGGCCTCGACCCCGAGAGCCGCGTGAAGGTCTGGGAGGAGCTCGCCGTCCTGAAAGACGCCGGGGTCACCATCCTGCTCACGACCCACTACATGGACGAGGCCGAGACGCTCTGCGACCGCATCGCCATGCTCCACAGCGGACGGGTGCTCGACGTCGCGACCCCACCCGAGCTGATCGCGCGTCACGCCGGTGGCGGCGTCGCCGAGCTCCGTCTCGAGCGCCCCGACGCCCCGGCGCGTCAGGCGTTGCGGGCCGCCCTCGACGCCCTCGGCGCGCGCTACCGAGAGGTGGGCGCGCTGTTTCGGGTCGCTGCCGCCTCCGGCGAAGAGCCGCCCGTGCCGAGCGTCGCCGGCGTCCGGGTCACCCGGCGCGCCGCCAATCTCGAGGATGTGTTTCTCGCGCTGGCGGGTCGCGGGCTGGCCGACGAATGAGCGCTGCTCCCACCGCCGTCCGGCTTCGCTGGCGATCCGTCGCCGCGGTGTGGCGACGCCACGTGCGCGCCCTGCTGCGGGTCTGGCGGGTCGCCGTGACCTGGTTTGTCGTCGAGCCGGTCTTCGTGCTGATGGCCGTGGCCCTGGGCATCGGCCGGCTCGTCGGCGAGGTCGAGGGCCACGGCGGCTACGCGACCTTCGTGACGCCCGGCATCATGGTCGGCACTGCGATGTTCCACGCGATCTTCGAGTGCTCCTGGAGCGCCTTCGAACGCATCCACCAGAGCGTCTACGACACCATTCTGACCGCGCCGGTCACCGTCGCGGAGATCGTCCTCGCCGAGCTCGGCTTTGCCGTCACCCGCGCGTTGATCTCGATCGTCTCGGTGGGTGCCTTCGCCGTGGCCTTTGGCTGGCTCCCCCTCGGCGCGTGGCCTGGGCTGCTGCTGGTCGGCGTGGGCGTGGGGCTCGTCTTCGGGGGTATCGGGCTCCTCTTCGCCGCGCTCTCCACCTCGATCCACGTGCTCTCGTTGGTGTTCACCCTCGTCGCGACCCCGCTCTTCTTCTTCAGCGGTTCCTTCTTTCCCGTCTCGGTGCTGCCGAGCTGGCTCCAACCCGTCGCCTGGGCGGCGCCCCTCACCCCCCTCGTGCAGATCGCGCGGGCGATGGCCGAGGGGACCCTCGACGGATCCCACGTGGTGCAGACGCTCTACTGCGTGGGGATGGTCGCGGTGCTGACCCCGCTCGCCGTGGTCGCGATGCGGCGACGACTGCTCAAGTAACCCGTCGCCGACGTCTAGTAGTCGAGGCCTTCGATCTGGTGGTCTTCGCCGATGCCACGGGGCAGCTCGTGGGCGATTCCCTTGTGACAGTCGATACAGGTCTTGCCCCGGGCGAGCGCGGGCGCGTGGAATTTCCGCGCCTTCTCGCTCTGACGCGCCAGCTCCCAGGCGCCCTCGTCGTGGCAGTAACGGCACTCCCGGGAGTCGTTCGCGTTCATCGCCTCCCAGGTGACCATCGCCATGTGCATCCGGTGGGCCTCGAACTTCTCCGGCGTGCTGATCGTTCCGAGCACCGTGTGGTAGACGTCCTTGACCCCCGATTTGGTCTTCGCGAAGACCTTGGGCCAGAAGGCGCGCGGGAGGTGGCACTCGTAACACGAGACCCGCAGACCGGATGCGTTGTCGTAGTGCACCCGCCCCTCCATCTCGAGGCCGATGTCGCCGCTGTGACAGGTGAGACAGAACGCGTCGGTGGACGTCTCGTGGACGACGTAGGTGAACGCCGGAACGCCCAGGGTCCCGACGCCCACCCCGACGAGGAGCAGCGCGCCGAGCGAGTAGGTGGCGCTGGGGCGTTTGAGCTTCGCGAGCGTGGTCCGGATCGACACGCGGTCCTCTTCGACGGGCGCACGCGCAGGCTACCACGACGTCGGCGTCGCGCCGCTCGGCGTCGGCGGTGTTGTGGGGTACGCTGCGCGGCGCACCGGCCGCTACCCCCGCTCCGTGGACCCGACGATGCCGACCTCCGTCTACCGAGACTCCCCCCCGCGATGGGCCGCCGCCGTCCTCGGCGCAGCGCTCGTCGTCGTGACGTCGCCGGGAGCCGCGCAGGAGTATTCCGAGGAGGGAGCCGTCGCCTGTGTCGACTGTCACGACACCAAAGAGGTGATGGGGATCGTCGAGACCGCACACGCCGACTTCGACAACCCGCGCACGCCGGCTGCCCAGAAACAGTGCCAGAGCTGTCACGGGCCGAGCGCCGCCCACATGCGCTTTCCCATGCAAGTCGCCAACGTGCACTTCGGTCGGGGCGCCGAGACGTCGGCGCTCGAGCAGAACGGCCAGTGCATCGCCTGCCACGGCACCATGGAGCAAAAGGAGGCGTGGCACGCCAGCGCCCATGGATTCGAAGACGTGGTCTGCAGCACCTGCCACAGCGTCCACGACCCACAACGCATCGTGCCGGCGAAGGCCACGGTGAGCAACGGATGTGTCGAATGCCACGCGCCGATCGTCGCGGGAGCGGATCTCGAGAGCTACAGCCACGCGGTGGGCAAGTCGATCGGCGGCCAGGGTGCGCTCACCTGCTCGGGATGTCACAACCCCCACGGCCCGCTCGAGTCGAGTCGCTGTCTCGACTGCCACTCCCAGGCCCCCGAGGTGCTCGCCCAGCAGTCGGAGAAGGCACGTCGCTACCACGAGGTGGCGGCGACCCGAGGCACCGATTGCATGCGCTGCCACAAGGGTCTCTCGCACCCGATCACCCCGCTCGAGGTGGGTCAGCGCTGAGGCCTGGGCTAGGGCTGAAGCAGCTCGCTCGTCAGGGTGACCCCGACCATCACGCGGTGCTGGTGGGTCGAGCGGTCGAAGGGGCGCACGGCGCTCCCGAGGCTCTCTCGGACCGGGGCGTCGTCGTCGACGAGCTGGAGCCGGTAGCCCAGGTGCACGCGGAGCCCGCTCCGCAGTCGACGGCCGACCTCGAGATCCAGACCGTGGATGCTCGCGTCGATGTCGTGGCTGTCCTGGATGCGCTCCGCGGAGGGACTTCCGGCGTCGCGGTAATCGCCGTCGGCGCGGGTGAAGGTGTACGCCACCCGGGCGTCGCTCTGCTCGTCGAGCTTCGCACGTCCCCCGACCACGAAGTTCCACTGCTGGTTGCGAAAGCGGCTGTGACCGTCGCGGGCGAAGACCAGACCCTGGTTCTGGAAGTAGCGCTGGAAGTTCGAGAGGTCGATGCTCGCGTCGTGATGGTCGCGCCCGTAGAAGAGCGACGCGTAGAGCTGGAGGCGGTCGACGGGGCTGTGGCTGGCGGTGAGCCCCCAGGCGAGGGTCCAGCGCTCGTAGGAGCGCTTCACGCTGCGCCCGCTCGGCTGCTCCCCCTGGGCGTCCACCATGCGGAACTCGCGGTTCTCGCCGCTGCTGCCGCGGAGGTAGGCCGAGAGCGCGATCGGACGCTCGGGGTGGAGCAGCTGCGAGACGCGTAGCTCGCCGTAGACGTTGTCGTCGAGTTCGGTGGCGTAGCCCGTGTCGAAGGCGTCGCGGTAGCCGAGCTCGGCGCTCACCCGCAGTCCGCGGCGGGGGCGCAGGGCGGTCCGCCCGTACACGGTGAGGATCTCGGTGTCGCGCTCGATCAGCGCGTTGTTCGGGAAGATGCGAAGCGCGCCGGTGGCGAAATCCAGGTCGCGGGAGATGTCGTCGTAGCGCAGCCCGAGGGCGACGCGGTTGCCCCGCGCCAGGCGGTGCTCGAGCTCGGCGCCAGCGCGCACCCGTTCCCACTCCTCGACGAAGGGAACGATCTGGGTGTCGGCGTTGAAGAGCGCGGTGTCCCGGTCCGTGTCGTTCTCCCGGCGCTCGTATTTCACGAACCCGTTCACCGACCAGCCGGGAACGACCTGGACGTCGAAGGCACCCTGGGTGGAGAGGACGTCCACCTCGACATCGTCGAGCCCCGCCGCACGTTGCTCGGGGGTGCGGTCGTCGACCTGCTCGAGGTGGCTCCACTGAACACCGCCCTCGACGACCGCGCGATCCCCCAGACGCGTCGAGACCCGTGCGCTGGCGCTCAGCCGGTCGCTGTCGGGGACGAAGCCGATCGCGCGGGTGTCGTCGGGGGCGGCGAATCCGAGCGCGCCGTCGACCAGCGCGTCGTCGTCGTAGCGCAGACGCTCGTGGTCGACGTCGAGGGCCAGGGTGAAGAGGCGACGGGGTGCCAGCACGACGCCGCCGCCGACCCGCGCGACCTCGCGCTCGCGGTCTTGGGAGAGGCCGAGCCAGGTGTTCGAGGGGTTGCGGTGGAAGCGTCGCTGCTGGTCGCCGTCGCGCGCCTCGTAGCCCCCGCGCAGTTCGATCACCGGGGCGAAGAGCTCGGTGGCCGCGGTCGCCGCCGCCGAGAAGAGCTCCGGGCGCAGCCGGACGCTGCCCGTGAACCCGGTGCGATCGCGGTAGAAGCGGTCGCTCCGCCCCGAGAGATCGTTGAAGACGAGTCCGGCGCCGGCCGTGTTCGGAAAGCGGCGGAGCTGCTCGGTGCGGATGCGCCGGTAGCGCAGCTCGGCCGCGAGCCCGTCGAGTCGGGTGAGGGCCAGGAGCCGCTGGTTGAAAAAGGGATCGTCCACCTGCGAGCCCGACACCCCGAGGTTGGCGTCGGGGCTGGCCAGACGGAGCTGCAGCAGGGGGGTCTCCTGGGCACCGAAGAGATCGAGGGCGCCGTCGCGCAGCCCGAGCTCGACCGGCGCGGTGCGGCCTTTGTTCGGGAGGAAGCCGTACTGGTCGAAGTAGCCCGCCACGTCGTCGTCCGACTCGGGGCTGTCGATCACGCCGAACTGGACCAGCGGCGTGAGGGACCAGAAGAGCTGTCCGTCGGCCGGCGCGACCGAGACCGGGGGCGGCGGCGGGGCCGCGGTGCGCGGGAAGGGCTCCACCGTCGCCATCGCGGTCTCCCGCGCCGCGGCGCCGCGGGGCGCCAGCAGCGCGAGCAGCACCCCGGCGAGGAGGATCGGACGGATCATCGCCGACCTCAGCGCCGCAGCACCGGGTCGGTGAACGACCCGTGCACCGCGCTGTGACAGTCCGTGCAGCGGGTGGTGAACGCCCAGGGCTGGTGCACGGCGCCGGAGATCGGGAGGGTGTGACAGGTGATACAACCCGCCGGCTGGGGCACCTCCAGGAGGAAGTCCGCGCTCGCACCGTGGGGCGTGTGACAGTGTCCACAGTCCTCGCTCACCGGCGCGTGCTCGTAGACCCAGGGCCCGGCGATTTCCTGGTGACAGCTCGTGCAGCGGCGGGTCTCCGCGCCGAGCCGGGTGCGCGAACTCTCGTGGGCGCCGTGACAGTCGCTGCACTCGATCATCCCCTCGGCCAAGGGGTGGTGGGAGGGCAGATGGAACTGCGCCGCGACCTCGGGGTGACACCCCGCGCAGAGCCGCGTCGTCGCCCCCGCGGTCGGGAGCAACGCCGCGTCGAGGGCGGTCACCCGGCGGACGTGAAAGGGCTCGCGATTGTGGGTGTTGTGACAGTCGGTGCAGAGCACGTCGGAGCGCGCGTGTCGCGAAGTCGCCCAGTGGAGCAGCGTCGTGCGGCCCACCTGGTGACACGCCTCGCAGTCCGCGTTGGCCGGCTGGCGGATGTCGGCGGCGCGGGCCGTGTGGGCGTGGAGCTGCGCCGCGCCGTGACACGATTCGCAGTCCGCGTGGGTCGCGCTCGTCGCATAGTGACCCGCGTAGGACGCGTGGCAATCGGCGCAGGCCGCGGCACCGATCCGCTCGCCGGCCTCCGGGACCGACGCCGTGC
>JANQRO010000289.1 GCA_028284525.1 Myxococcota bacterium
GAGCACCACCTCCTGCTCCAGCGCCGAGGCGTCTCCGCCGAGCGCCGTCGTCCAGAAGCCCGAACTCGCGAGGGCCACCGCCCCGCGGCCCGGCTCCGACTCCTCGGGGCCGAAGACGCGTCCGATCACGGGCACCACCCCGAGTGCCTCGAAGAAGCCGGGCGAGGCGGCGGCCACCGTGACACGACGGGCGGCGCCGTCATCGGGCTGCAGCGTGCGGCCCGTGGCATCGAGCGCGGCACCCATGGCCGATACCGTGGTCATCCGCTCCCGCAGCATCTCGACGGTGCCGAGGCTCGAACCCCAGCCGTCGAGCACCGACACCAGGCGGTCGGATTCGGGCAGGTCGATCGGCCGCAGCAGCGCGCGGTCGACGAGGGCGAAGATCAGGGCGTTGCCGCCGATGCCCAGGGCGAGGGTGAGCACCGCCACCGCGGTGAAGCCCGGAGAGCGCAGGAGCCCCCGCACCGTGCGCGAGAGCTGTCGGATTCCGTCGATCATGTCACTCCCCGTCGTCGTCGTCTGTCGTCGTAGTCGTTCGGCGGGCCAGCGCGTGGCGAAGGCCCAGACCTCACTGCGGTACCACCGTCGGGCCTCGGCCCCTCCGTCGCGCTCCACCCGGCGCACCCACATGCGGTCCAACTCGTCGAGCAGCAGCTCGCGGTCGCGTGCAGGAAGCACACGGGCCAGCAGACCGCGCCAGAAGCGCGGCGGGGTGCTCACGCCCGTTTCCCCAACCTCGCGTCGAGTCCGTCCCAAAGCGCCGCATAGGCCTCGCGGGCGTGGCGCAGCTTCTCGAGTCCCTCGGGCGTCACGGCGAAGTAGCGGCGGTCGCGCCCGCCCTCCGGTCCCGGATCGCGCATTTCCGACTCCACCAGCCCCTTCTCTTCGAGGCGGCGCAGCACGATGTAGACGGCCGCGACCGTGGTGCGGCGCCCCGTGCGGCTCTCGAGCTCTTCGACGATCGGCGCCGTGTAGGCCTCGTCGTCGAGGTGCAGCAGCGCGAGCATCGCCTGATGCTCCAAATCTCCGAGTCCATCGCGCGACATGGAGGGGACTCCCGTGTGGGTGGTTCTAACTTTTTTAGATGACTTAATACTAAAAAAGTTGTAAACGCGGGAGGGGTCAAGGGGAGACGACCGCGGAGGGCTCTACGCGGAGCGCTTGGCGAGGAACGCCTTGCGAGGAGCGCCTTACGAGGAGAGCCGTGCGAGGAGCGCCTTACGCGCCCAGCGCGATCCGACCGAGCTTTCTCAGCGCGCGACGCGGGATGCTGAGGGACTCCTTCGCGACCTGCCGCCCTCTCTGGAGCGCACGCGGGAGCCCGAACGGCTGGCACATTTCCTGGATATCGATCGCCAGCACCGGTCGACCCGAGATCGCGGCGATCGAGGCCGCCAACTCCGCGCTACTCTCGATGAACAGGCGCGCGTCGGCGGCGGCGTAAGCCTCCGCCTTGTACTCGGCATACGCAGCGGCCTGCTGCCGCTCCTCCATGGTCGCGTATTGCATCATGACCAGTTCGCGGTACCGGATGTCGTGCTTGGCCAGCCATCCCTCGGTGAGCGCGCGGTACTTCTCGAGTCGCGAGGTGACCAACACACCCACTTCGCAGGTCGGTCGCAGGAACACCGGCGTCTCCGCGATGAAGTTCGCGTAGCGCTCGCCGTCGTCGTTCTGATCGGGGGTCGGATCCGGGCAGAGCACCCCGTCGATGTCGACGCAGCACTCCTCGAGCAGGTCGCTGTGCATCACATTCCACTCGAACACCCGGGGCACCGGGCAGTCTTCGAAGGCGATGTCGACGAGGTCCTTCGTCTGCTTCGTGCAGTACACCGCCGAAAACAGGACGCGTTCGAGCCCCATCTCGGCCTCGATCCGCTCTCTCACGTGGTTCATCTGGCGACCCGAGAGAATGCTGTCGTCAATGACCAGGATCTTGCGACACGCATCGACCGATGTGAGCCCGTGGCGGCTCGGGGAACGGTGCATCCCCCACTTCAGCGAACGGTCTTCCAAGAGGCCGTTGATGTCGGTGACCGGCAGGTTGAGATGCAACGCCAGGAGATTGGCCGCGAGCATTCCGCTCCGCGGTACCCCGACGATCAGATCGACCTCGTTCGGCACTCTGTGGCACGACCCCGCGATGAGTTGGTTGAGGTCGTGCACGCTCCGGTAATTCATGTCGCCTCCGTCGTCCGCATTCCGGGGAGGCACCGCGTGCGGCGCCTCCCGTCAAGCAGGGCCCTGGGAGGCAAGAGCCATGCCTGCGACGTCACGCGTCTAAGCTACGCACCAGGGTGTTGCAGCGCCACAACAGAGGAACCGCGGCACGACGCGACGAATGGGGCCTACGCGGGCGCCGTGTCTACGTGGAGCACGCCCGACCCGTCGGGATTTCAGGGCGCGCGACGGCACCCCGAGGAGCGCGGAACACGAACATTGTTGCCGCCCGTGCGGCGGCTTCTGCCGCCCCCTAGTGTAGTGTCGCCAAAGTCCTGATGCCGTTCGTGCGCGGGGGCATCCACGGGATGCGTCGTTGGAACTCCTTGCCGTAGCTATCGCTACGCC
>JANQRO010000292.1 GCA_028284525.1 Myxococcota bacterium
CGGCGTAGCGATAGCTACGGCAAGGAGTTCCAACGACGCATCCCGTGGATGCCCCCGCGCACGAACGGCATCAGGACTTGGGCGACACTACACTAGGGCCTCATCCCGCGCCGCCGGCGAGGCGCCGGCTACCAGACGAGATGGAAGTCCTCCTGCCGTCGGAAGACCCAGTACCGGTTGCCCTCGGCGTCGAGGAAGGCCTCCTCCTCCTGGCGGCAGCTGGCCCGCTTCCCACCCCACTCGGGAATCGGCGAGGTGCTCTGCAGCTCGATCGAGTGCCAGGTGTCGGGCCTCAGCACCACGTCACCGCGCCCCGGCACCCCCTCCTGGGCGTCCCACCGCCCGATCAGCGGACCGGCGCCGTGGCCGTGGTCCCCGATCGGATGCGTGTAGATCGTCCCGTCGATCCCCTCGCCCCGCATCACAGCCAGGGCGCGGGCGAGAATTTCGTTGCCGGTACCACCCGGCTCCATCTCCTCGAGCAGAATGTCCTGTAGTCGGTTCGTGGTGGCGAGGCAGCGTCGCAGCCCGGCCGGAGGCTCGGTCTCGCCCTCGCGCAGGACGTAGCCGAGATGCTGCGTGTCGGTGTGCAGGTTCATCGCGACCACGCCGAAGTCGACCCAGAGCAGATCGCCGCGCTGAATGACCGTGGGCCCAGGGGGAATATCGCCCTCGCGCTGAACGCTCACAGAGGGGTGAAACCAGTTCGTCATGCCGAGGCGGAGCGACTCCTGCCGCAGCCACCAGCGAACGTCGTCGACGGTGGTGACGCCCGGGGTGATGACGGCGTTGGAGAAGGCGCGAGAGAGCATCGCGTGCACCGTCTCCGTGACCTCGCGGTACCGAGGCATCATCTCCGGCACCCGCGCCGCGATGAAGTCGACCGCGAGGCGCGGCTCGCGTCGCACCCGCTCTACGTACGGTCCCAACGCGCGCTCGATCGCCTCACGCTCCCCGGCGTGGAGTCCGTCCGAGAAGGCCTGCACTTCGTCGATGTTCAGAACGATGTTGGCCGGATCCCGGTCCTCGACGACCTCGCGGAGGAGACGCCGCTGCTCGTTGCCCACGAGCTCGGCGCTCCCCGCGCCGTCCCCCTCGGCCTCCGACACCGGGCGCGTCGACCGGTACGCCTCGTACACGCCCCCCTGGTCGCCGCCGCCGAGGGCGAGCCGTTCGACGCTGCCGTCCGGACGCCGCGCGAAGACGTAGATCGAGCGGCGGCGCGCGGCGAAGGTCGTGGGCGCCACAATGCTGAAGAAGACGGGGTCCTCGGCGTACTCACGCATCGACAGGATCCACATCTCGACGTCGTACTCGGCCATCAGCGCCGGAAGGACGCGATCGAGCCGGGCTTGGAGCCACGCCTGCCGCTCGACGGCCTGGTCGCGCAGAGCCGGGAGCGCATGGTACCGCGCGGGCACATCGGCGGGCACCGCGACGTTGGCGAAGGGCGACTGGGCCATCCCGGGGGTGCCCAGAAGGGCGGGGATCATCGCGAGGGCGACGAAAACGGCGAGGCGGTGACGAACAGGCATTCAGGCTCCGCGGGTTGAGGTTCGGACCGGAAACTACCTCCGGATGGCGCGCGGTGCAGGCCCTTTCGGACGCCCGTTGCTGACCCCCTGAGCCCCTTCTCCCGCCCCGGCCGGCCCCCGAGGGTCGGCCATGGCCATCCCGTCTCGCATCCGGTCCCACCGCACCCGGTCGCCGCGGTGGTCTCCATGGCCGCCGCGCGCGCCAGGCTTCGCTCTCTCCCCGGCGACG
>JANQRO010000328.1 GCA_028284525.1 Myxococcota bacterium
CGCCCGGGGTTCCGATCCCACGGCGCGACAGATCGCGACCCACGCCCTCGCCCGCCACCGCGGCGCGCGGGACGCGTAGCCGCGCACTCCCCTGCCCCGCGGGCATCCGCGCGGCGCGATCTGGTACAAATGGCCCCGTCCCCCGCCGGCCCCGGAGCTGGGAATCGCGGGACGCACGGAGGAGCCCATGGATCTCGGCGCGATCTTGACCCAGACCAACGATCAGCTCGTCGACCTCGGCCTCTTGATCGGCCGCGTCGCGATCGGGGTGTGCTTCGTGGTGCACGCGCTCGGCAAGCTCGGGGTGGTGGGTCCCGGCAACATGCAGGGTTTCGAGGCGTGGCTCCGCGATCTGGGCGTCCCGATGGCGGCGCTCCAGGCGCGGATGGCGATGCTCTCGGAGCTGGTCGGCGGCACGCTCCTCGCGCTCGGGCTGATGACCCGACCGGCCTGCCTGGTGCTCATCGGGACGATGATCGTCGCCGGGCTGATCGGCCACAAAGGCGGCGGCTATCTCATCACCAACGACCCGCCGGGTCGCGAGTACACGATCAACCTGGCGGTGATCTGTCTGATCTTCGTGCTGCTCGGACCGGGCGCCCACTCCCTCGACGCGATGCTCTTCTGAACGGGGCCACGGGCGTGTCCCCGGCGCCTCCGGTCGCGGGCGCCTCGCGAGCCGGGCCCCCGAGACGCGCGGCCCGCGCGCTCGGTTGCCTGACCTTGCGAGTCAGATAAGATCGGGGCTCTTCGGAATAGAGCGATCCCCGTTTTCCGAATGACGCCGCGACCATAGGGATCAACGGCGCACGTGTTTGTCGAGCGCCACGGAGGACAGCAGTTGGCCGATCTCAAGGGAACCGAAACACACCAGAATCTCAAGAACGCCTTCGCCGGCGAGTCGCAGGCGAACCGGCGCTATCTCTACTTCGCGCGCCAGGCCGACATCGAGGGCTACCCGGACGTCGGCGGACTGTTCCGCGACACCGCCGAGGCCGAAACCGGCCATGCCCACGGTCACCTCGACTATCTGAAGGCCGCCGGGGACCCGGCCACCGACAAGCCGATCGGGTCGACCGACAAGAACCTCGAAGCCGCGGTGGCAGGCGAGACCTACGAGTACACCGAGATGTACCCGGGGATGGCCAAGACCGCGCGCGACGAGAGCTTTGGCGACATCGCCGAGTGGTTCGAGACCCTCGCCAAGGCCGAGAAGTCCCACGCCGGCCGTTTCCAGAAAGCCCTCGACGGCCTCGAGAGCCTCTAGCTGCGTCGGGGGCGAGCCCGCGCGGCTCGCCCCCGCGTGGCCCCACTCCGCCCAGCGCGCCCACCGCCCATCGTGAAAGTCGACCTTCCCGAGACCCCCACCGGCGCCTGGTCCTACGACGACCCGAGCTACTGGGACGCCGACTCCCTGGAGCGAGAGCTGCGCCGGGTCGGCGAGATCTGCCACCAATGTCGGCGTTGTCTGCCGCTCTGCCCCTCCTTCCCGACCCTCTTCGATCTCGTCGACGCGACGGAGGACGAGATCGCCGGCGTGACGAACGAGGGGTTCGACCGGGTCAACGAGCTCTGCTTCCACTGCAAGCTCTGCTACAACCACTGCCCCTATACCCCGCCCCACGAGTGGGACGTCGACTTCCCGGCGCTGATGCGCCGCCAACAGCTCGTGCGCGCAAAGCGCGACGGCGTCTCGCTCGCGCGCAAGCTCACCACGAAGACCGACCTGATCGGCAAGGTGAGCTCGCTGGCACCCCCGCTGATGAACTTCGCCAACCGCAACCGGGTGTCGCGGATCGCGATGGAGAAGACCGTCGGCATCCACCGCGACTGGGTGCAGCCCTCCTACTACTTCGAGACGGTGGCGCGGTGGTTCAAGAAGCGGGGCGGGCCGCGGGTGGAGGGCGCCCAAGGACGGGCGGTGCTCTTCTCGACCTGCACGGTGAACTACAGCGACCCGCTCACCGGTCGTTCGATCGTCGAGGTCCTCGAACACAGCGAGATCCGCGTGGAGCTCTGCTACGAGCGCTGCTGTGGCATGCCCTACACCGACGTCGGGGACCTCGAGTCGCTGCGCGAGAACGCGCGGCGCAACGTCGCGGACCTCCTCCCCCACGTCGACGCCGGGGCGCGGGTGGTCGTGCCGGGCCCCTCGTGTTCGCTGCTCCTGAAGGAGGAGTACCCAAAGCTCCTCGGCACCCCGGAGGCCCAGCGCGTGGCCGAGGCCACCCGGGACGCCATGGAGTACGTGGTCGAGCTCGCCCGCGCCGACGTCCTCAAGCGGGACTTCGAGCGCCCCCTCGGACGGGTCGCCTACCACGCGCCGTGCCATCTGCGACACCAGAGCGTCGGGTTCCCGGCGCGTCTCGTGCTCAAGGCGGCGGGCGCGGAGGTCGAGCTGATCGATGCCTGCTCCGGCGTCGACGGCACCTGGGGCATGCAGGCCCGCTTCCACGAAGAGTCGATGAAGGTGGCGCGCAAGATGCTCGACCGCATCGACGAGACGCGCCCCGACCACGTCGCCACCGATTGCCCGCTCTCGGCACTCCGTATCGAGGAGGGGCTCGGATTGAAGCCGATCCACCCGATCACCCTGCTGCGTCACGCCTACGGCCTGGGCGAGGAGTGAGACCGCTCGTCCTCGACGAGATCGTCGGCGTCGGCGCCTACGAGGCGCTGCGCGACGACTATCGCGCGCGACTGATCGCCCACAAACGCCCCCGGCGTCTCGCGGTGGGCGACCGGGTGACCCTGATCTTCGAAAACCGCGAGACGATCCGTTTCCAGGTACAGGAGATGATACGGGTCGAGGGCATCCGCGAGCCGGACAAGGTGCAGATGGAGCTCGACGTGTACAACGAGCTCGTCCCCGGCGACGGCGAGCTCTCTGCGACCCTGATGATCGAGATCACCGACCTCGCCGAGATCCGACCCGAGCTCGACCGGCTGATCGGTCTCGACGAGCACGTCTCGCTACGGCTCGCCGGTCGCGAGCCGATCCCCGCGCGCTTCGATGCGAAGCAGCTCGAGGAAGATCGCATCGCCGCCGTCCAGTACATCAAGTGGCGGCTCCAACCCGACGAGGTCGAGGCGTTCTGCAAGGTGGAGATCGCGGCCGAGATCGCGATCGACCAGGAGAACTACCGGGTCTCCGCGGAGATCCCGCGCGACACCCGTCACAGTCTGATCGAAGACCTCCGCGGCGGGATCGCGCCGCTGCTCCGGGTGCCCGAGGGCGGCGGGGTGACGGCCGGGCAAGAGGGCGTCATCGAAGAGCTCGACGGCATCCGGGTGCGGCACCCCCACCAGGCCGCCGGGCCGGGCCACGTCGTGATCGAGGCCGCAGGGAGCCACGCCGACTGGCTGGCCGTCGGGGCCGAGCGCTGGGCCGCGCTCCAGTCGCTGCTCCAGCGCTACGGCGGCGAGATCCAGGCGCGCTACGGTGCCTGCCGCTGCGTCACCGACCTCGGCGCCGGCGCGCGCTTCCACCTCTTCGCCCCGCGCTGACGCCGACCGCCGGCGGCGCCCGGAGACCCCGACCATGGCCGCAGACCCGACCTTCTCGTATCAGCCCCTCTTCGAGCTGGGCGAAGACACCACGCCCTACCGGCGCCTCGACAGCGACGGCGTGCGCCCCGTCGAGCTCGGCGGGCGACGCTTTCTCGAAGTCGCCCCGGAGGCGCTCACCCGTCTCTCCGCCGAGGCGGTGCGCGACATCTCTCACCTCTTTCGCACGAGTCACCTCGAGCAGGTGCGCGCGATCCTGGACGACCCCGAGGCCAGCGACAACGACCGCTTCGTCGCGCTCCAGATGCTGAAGAACGCCAACACCGCGGCCGGGATGATCCTTCCCTCCTGCCAGGACACCGGCACGGCGATCGTCATCGGCTACCGCGGCCAGGGCGTGCTGACCGACGGCCACGACGAGGCCGCGATCTCGCGGGGGATCTTCGACACCTATACCCAGACCAACCTGCGCTATTCGCAGATGGCCCCCCTCTCGATGTACGAGGAAGCCAACACCCGCACGAATCTCCCGGCGCAGATCGAGCTCTACGCCAAGGACGGGGACGAGTACCACTTCCTCTACATCACCAAGGGTGGTGGCTCGGCGAACAAGAGCTTCCTCTACCAGGAGACCCGGGCCGTCCTCAACCCGGACACGCTCCTCGCCTTCCTCGACGAGAAGATGCGGAGTCTCGGAACCGCGGCCTGCCCCCCCTACCATCTGGCGATCGTGATCGGCGGCACCTCTGCCGAGATGACCCTCAAGACGGTGAAGCTCGCGAGCTGCCGCTATCTCGACACCCTGCCCACCACGGGCAACGCCCAGGGCCGCGCCTTCCGCGATGTCGAGCTCGAGCGCGAGGTGCTCAAGCGCTCCCGCGAACTCGGGATCGGCGCCCAGTTCGGCGGGAAGTACTTCTGCCACGACGTCCGGGTGATCCGGATGCCCCGCCACGGTGCCTCTCTGCCGGTGGGGATCGGGGTGTCGTGCTCGGCCGACCGCCAGGCCCACGCCAAGATCACAGCGGAGGGGATCTTTCTCGAGCAGCTCGAGACCAACCCGGCCCGGTTTCTCCCGGACGTCGAGCCCGAGGACCTCGGCGCCGAGGTGGTCTCGATCGACCTCGACCAGCCGATGAACGCACTTCGGCGCACGCTCTCCCAGTACCCGATCAAGACCCGACTCTCGCTCACCGGGTCGATCATCGTCGCCCGCGACATCGCGCACGCCAAGCTCAAGGAGCGGATCGACCGGGGGGAGGGCCTCCCGGACTACTTCAAGGACCACATCATCTACTACGCCGGCCCGGCGAAGACCCCGGAGGGCTACGCCTCGGGCTCCTTTGGACCGACCACGGCCGGGCGGATGGACTCCTACGTCGACCTCTTTATGCAACACGGGGGAAGCCTCGTGACCCTGGCCAAGGGCAACCGATCGCGTCAGGTCACCGACGCGTGCAAAGAACACGGGGGCTTCTACCTCGGCTCGATCGGCGGGCCCGCGGCGATCCTGGCGGTCGATTCGATCAAGCGGGTCGAGGTGGTCGAGTACGAAGAGCTCGGGATGGAGGCCATCTGGCGGATCGACGTCGAGAACTTCCCCGCCTTCATCGTCGTCGACGACAAAGGTCACGACTTTTTCACGGCCTGAGCCTCGATCGCTCCCCACATCGCCTACAATCCGCCTTTGGCTCCTGGCCTGGCGCGGACCGGCGCCACTACGAGCGGGCTAGTTTCCATGCACCACGACGCGGGCCGGCGGAGCATCTCGCCGAGCGAGCTGCGACAGCTGTACCGTCACGACTGGCGCCACAACCTCGTCAAGATCCCCCTGTTCTACGCGCTGCTGGTGGGCACTGGGGCGATCGCGTGGCACGCCGAGTCGGCCTGGCTCGAGTGGTCGGCGTACGTGTTCATGGGATACGTCTGGATGGGGATCCTGACCTTCATGCACGACGCGACGCACTCGGTGCTCTTCCGGCGCAAGTGGAAGAACTGGGTCTTCGGCGTCTTCTCGATGCTCCCGCTGATCGCGACCTTCGTGGCCTTCAAAGAGGACCACCTCGAGCACCACCGCTTCAACCGCAGCCCCCAGGACCCCGATGCCTTTACGATGGGGCGGCGGGGCGTCGCGGATTTTCTGCTCTTCTACAGCTACCTCCTGGTCGGTGGCCTCCTCACCGTCCTCCAGTTCAACGTGATCTACCCGATCCAGCGTTTCCGCGGCGCCACATTGTGGATCCACGTCGGCGAGCTGGCCCTGCGCGCGGTCGCCTACACGACGCTGGTCCTCTGGGCCCGGGGCGCAGGCGTCCTCTCCGAGGTGCTCGCGGTGTGGCTCCTCCCCGTCTACTTCTTCTCGGTGTTCAACAGCGTCCGCTTCATCGTCGAGCACTACGACACACCCTGGGATGCGGGCCCGATGCGCGGGACACGCACGGTGATCAGCAACCGGGTGACCCGCTACTTCTGGAACAACGTCAACTACCACATCGGCCACCACGTCTTTCCCGGCGTGCCGTGGTACAACCTCGAGAAGCTCCACCACGCCCTCGCCGACCCGATCGACCGGCTGGGCGCACCGGTCGACTCGGGGTACACGAGCGTGCTGTGGCGGGCGGTCTGCGGCGGGCCGGAAAGCGTCGAACGCAATGCCGCACGCGTGGCGACGCGCGCCGCGTCCTGAGTCCGCACCCGTCCCCTACTGGATCGGCGAGCGGCCGGCGAACCCCTCGTCGTAGGTGTGGTAGTGCGAGAGGCTCTCTTCGGGCCACTGCCAGCAGAAGTATCCGCTTCCGTTGTCGAAATCGACCAGCCACAGACCCTTGACGTCTGCGCCGAGGGCCTCCATCTGGCGCGCCCAGCGCGAGACCACGGCCTCGGTCTGCTCGCGCAAGACGGGGTCGCGCTGAAGCGCGTCGTCGTCCCGACCCGCGAGGAGCGCCTCGACCTCGCTCACGGCGAGGGCGGTGCGTTCCCGGACGTCGGGAAACACCGCTCGGGCGCCCTCCAGGGTCCAGCGCCGCTCCGCTTCTCGATCGCTCATCGCGGGCCCCACACGCGAAGAGCCTAGTCGAGGTCGCGCCCGGTCTCCGCCGCCGGCGCGTCCGCCTACACTGGGCGCATGCCCGCAGACCCCGCCACCGGCCCCCTGGTCCTCGCGAGTGCGTCGCCGCGACGACGCGAGCTCCTCTCCGGGGCCGGGCTCCGCTTCGAGATCGCCCCCGCCGACATCGACGAGACGCGTCGCGACGACGAGACGCCCGGGGCGCTCGTCGCCCGCCTCGCCGAGGGCAAGGCGCGCGCGGTCGCGGGCCGCTATCCCGATCGCTTCGTGTTGGGCGCAGACACCGTCGTGGTGGTCGGGGGTGACATCCTCGGCAAGCCCCGAGATCCCGGTCACGCCGTCGAGCTCCTCGAGAAGCTCGCCGGGCGCACCCACTCGGTGCTCACCGGGGTCGCCGTCGTGGCCCCCGACGCGCGCTTGCACCAGGTGCAGGTCGAGAGCCGTGTCACCTTCCGCGCCGCGGCGCGCGACGAACTCGAACGCTACGTGGCGGTCGGGGAGTCGATGGACAAGGCCGGGGCGTACGCGCTGCAGGGCGACGGCCGGCGCTTCGTCACCGGCGTCGCGGGGAGCGAGTCGAACATCATCGGGCTACCCATCGACGAGACCCTCGAGCTCCTGCGGGCGGCGGGAGTACCGGGGGACGAGGCGGGATGAGCGTCGCCCGACGTCTGGAAACGCTGCGCGAGCGCATCGCGGCAGCCGCCGAACGCGCCGGACGCGCGCCCGAAACGGTGCGGCTCGTGGGCGCGGCCAAGCGTCAACCCCTCGAGCGGCTGCGGGAGGCCCTCGCGGCGGGGCTCGAGGACGTGGGCGAGAACTACGTTCAGGAGGCCGCTCGGGTTCGCGACGCCCTCGGGGAGATGGCCGCCGCGACGCGCTGGCACATGATCGGCAGGCTCCAACGCAACAAGGCCCGAGAGGCGGTGTCGCTCTTTGACTGCATCCACTCCGTCGACCGTCGCTCCCTCGCCGAGGCCCTCGACCGCGAGGCGCGGCGCGCGGGGCGCCACCTCGACGTGCTGCTCCAGGTGAACCTCTCCGAGGAGCCCCAGAAGGCCGGAATCGATGTCGGGGAGCTCGACGCCTTGGCCGACACCGTGTTGTCCCTGGAGGCCCTGCGGCCGATCGGGCTCATGACCATGCCGGCGCCGTCGCCGGATCCCGAAGCGGCGCGGGCCCCCTTCGCGCGGCTGCGGACCCTGGCCGAGGGGCTTCGGCAACGCGGCGGCGAAGGGCGTTTCGCAGAGCTATCGATGGGGATGTCGGCGGACCTCGAGGTCGCCGTCGAAGAGGGCGCCACGATGGTGCGCATCGGGACCGCGCTGTTCGGCGCGAGGGAGAACGCATGATCGGGAGCGCGCGGATCGGGTTTCTGGGTGGGGGGGCGATGGGCCAGGCCCTGCTCGGCGGTCTCGTGAGCCGCGGCGTTGCGCCGGAGCAGCTCGCCGTCGCCGACCCGTCGGAGGGCTGCCGCAAGGCCGCGAACGGCCTCGGGGCGCGCACCTACACCGAGAACGCCGACCTGGTCCGCGACAGCGACGTGGTGGTCCTCGCCGTGAAGCCCCAGATCCTCGCCGGCGCCCTCGAGGCGCTGCGGGCCACGGGCGACGCCACTCTCGGGACGCCTCTGTGGATCTCGATCGCCGCGGGCATCTCGCTGGAGCGTCTCGAAGGCTCGCTCCCCGGGGGTGCCCGCGTGATCCGCACGATGCCCAACACGCCCGCCCAGGTGAACGCGGGCGCCACCGCCTTTGTCGCCAACGCCGCGGCAACCGAGGGCGACCGAGCGCTCGCCCAGGCCCTGTTCGAGTCGGTGGGGGTCGCGTGGGAAGCCCCCCAGGAAGGGCTCCTCGACGCCGTGACCGGTCTTTCGGGAAGCGGTCCCGCCTACGTCTTCGTCTTTCTCGAAGCGCTGGGCGACGCGGGCGTCCGGGCCGGCCTGCCCCGGGACGCGGCCTATCGCCTGGCGGCGCAGACCGTGTTGGGGAGCGCGCAGCTCGTCCTCGAGAGCGGGCGACACCCCGCCGATCTCAAGGACCAGGTGACCTCGCCGGGAGGCACTACGATTGCGGGCCTCGGAGAGCTCGAGGCCGCGGGCTTCCGGGCGGCCGTCGGCCGCGCGGTCGCGGCGGCGGTCGAGCGCTCGCGGGAGCTGGGAGCGACCGGATGAGTGAGAGCGAACCCCGCGAACGCGTGATGAGCCGCTTCAGTGCGGACTCGGACTCCACGACGCCGGAACGCCCGCGACGCGGCGATTCGGGGCGCACTCGGTTCACCCCCCTTGATATCCAGAGCCACGAGTTCAGCCGCACGCTTCGCGGCTGCGACCCGGACGAGGTGCAGTCCTTCCTGCGTCTCGTCGCCGAGGACTTCGAGCGCGCCGTCCGCGAGTGCGAGGAGCTCCGGGAGCGAACGCGGGAGCTCGAGGTGCGGGTCGAGAGCCTGGGTGAGCGCGAAGAGATCCTGAAACGGACCTTGATGACCGCCCAGGAGGTGAGCGAAGACCTCCGCAACACCGCCGCCCGGGAGGCGGAGGTGATCCTCGCGGAGGCGGAGGTGAAGGCGGAGAAGGTGCTCGACGCCGCCCACCGCCGGGTGGCCAAGCTCCAGGAGGACATCCGCGAGATGCAGAGCCTCCGAACGCGGATCGCCACGGCCGTCCGCACCACGATCGAGACACACCTCGCCCTCCTCGAAGGGCTCTCGGACGATCCCGCCGACGACCCGATCCTCGACGGCAAGGTGGCCTACCTGGCCCGCGCCAAACCCGGCGGCGATACCGAGTCCTGAGACCCGGGCGGGGCACACCGGGCGACTCCCCCGATGCCCGGGCGCTGCGCTACACAGAGGCGGCGATGCCGACCTATGAGTACGCCTGCGACAAATGCGGGTACGAGTTCGAACGAGAGCAGCGCATCACCGATGACCCGGTGAAGACCTGCCCCAAGTGCCGGAGCCGGAAGGTGCGCCGGCTGATCTCCAGCACCTCCTTCGTGCTGAAGGGCAGCGGCTGGTATTCCGACCTCTACTCGAGCAAGAAGCCCGACAAGGACTCCGGGAGCAGCGACAGCGCGGGCGACGGCGACAAGAGCGCGTCCGGGGACACCCCGGGCAAGACCGAGAAGAAGGAGAGCGGCGGGAAATCGTCGGGCAAAGCCAAGAAGAAGGCGTCGAAGAAGGCCTCCGGGTGAGCGAGACACTCGCTCGCACCCCGCTCTACGACCTCCACCGAAGCCTCGGCGCCCGTCTCGTCCCCTTCGCGGGCTTCGAGATGCCCGTGCAGTACCGCTCGATCCTCGACGAGCACCGGGCGGTGCGCGAGCGGGCCGGGCTCTTCGACGTCTCGCACATGGGCCAGTTCGACCTCGAGGGTCCCGGCGCCGCGGCGAGCCTCGAGACGCTCCTCACCTGTCGGGTCGACACCCTGCGGGTGGGACAGGTGCGCTACGGCCTGCTCTGCAACGCGGAGGGCGGCGTGGTGGACGACGTCACCGTCTACCGCCGGGCCGACGACTCCTTCTTTCTCTGTGTGAACGCGGCGAACATCGCGAAGGACTACGCGTGGGTGGAGCGACACTGCGCCGCCGAGACGACGCTGCGCGACCGCAGCGAGTCGACGGGGTTGCTCGCGCTCCAGGGCCCCGCCGCGGCGGCCGTGCTCGCCCCGCTGTGCCCCGGCGACGACCTCCGGGCGTTGCGGCGCTTTCGCTTCGTCGCCACCGCGGTCGGCGACCTCCCCTGCCTCGTCTCGCGCACCGGCTACACGGGCTCGGACGGCTTCGAGCTTTACGTCGACGCCGCCGACGCCGACGCGCTGTGGCGGAGCCTGGCCGAGGCGGGCGGCGCCCACGGCCTCGAACCCGCGGGGCTCGGGGCGCGCGACACCCTTCGTCTCGAAGCCGCCCTCCCCCTCTACGGCCACGAGCTCGACGACGACACGACGCCTCTCGAGGCCGGTCTCGAGCGCTTCGTGAAACGCGCGCAGGGCGGGTTCATCGGGGCGGCGGCCCTCGAGCGGCGGACGGTCGCGAAACGCCTGGTGGGCTTCGTGCTCGACGGCGCCGGGGTGGCGCGCGCCGACTACGTCCTCGAGAAGGAGGGGCGCGAGGTCGGCAGCGTGACCTCGGGCGCGCCGTCCCCGACGCTCGGAAAATCGATTGGCCTCGGCTACGTTCCGCCCGACCTGGCCGCAGTGGGCACGCGTCTCCAGGTGCGTGTACGCAAACGCCTGGTCGACGCGTCGGTGGTCTCGACGCCGTTCGTCGACGGGCGCTCGTCCTCGTGAGAGACGACCGACGCACCGTCCACCCGGCGGAGCGATCCACACCGAAGAGGGGGCGGTGTTGAGCGACTACGAGTTTCCGGCGGATCTCTTCTACACCACCGAGGACGAGTGGGTGCGGGTCGAGGGCGACCGCGTGGTGATCGGTGTCACCGACTACGCACAGCAGCAGCTCGGAGACATCGTCTTCGTCGAGCTCCCCGAGGTGGGGACCCAGATCGAGCGCGGCGAGCCCTTCGGGGTGATCGAGTCGGTGAAAGCCGTCTCGGACCTCTTCGCCCCGATCTCGGGGTCCGTCGCCGAAGTGAACGCCGAGCTGCCCGACCACCCCGAGAACGTCAACACCGACTGCTACGGGGACGGGTGGATGCTGGCCGTCGTCTACGACGATGCCGAGGAGGTCGAGGCCCTGCTCGACGCCTCCCGCTACCGCAAGCACTGCGACGAGCGCTCCGAGGACTGAGCCGCGTGCGCTACATCCCGCACACCGACGACGAGATCCAGAAGATGCTCTCGGTCGTCGGCGCACCCGACCCCGACGCCCTCTTCGCACCGATTCCCGAGGCGTTGCGCTTTCGCGGCGCGATGGAGCTCCCCGGCCCGCTGAGCGAGCAGGAGCTGCAACGCGAACTCGCCGCGCTCGCCGCCCGCAACGCCAGCACGGCGACCCACGATTGGTTCCTGGGCGCCGGTGTCTATGCCCACTTCATCCCGAGCGCGGTCGACGCGATCGTCTCTCGCTCGGAGTTCTACACGGCGTACACGCCCTACCAGGCGGAGTTCAGCCAGGGGACGCTCCAGACGATCTTCGAGTGGCAGAGCCTGATCTGTGCGCTCACCGGTCTCGAGGTGGCCAACGCGTCGCTCTACGACGGGGCGTCGGCGACGGCCGAGGCCATCCTGATGGCGATGCGCATCACCCGGCGTTCGCGGGTGGTGGTGAGCGGGGGGCTGCATCCCCACTGGCGCGAGGTGATCGATACCTATCTGAGCGGGATCGAGTGCGAGCTCGTCGAGGCGCCGCTCGGACCCGACGGTCGTTGCCAGGTTGCAGGAACCCTCGACGACGAGACGGCCTGTGTCGTCGTCCAACAGCCGAACTTCCTGGGCTGTATCGAGGCCCTCGACGCCGCCGCCGAATCCGCCCACGACCACGGTGCCCTCGCCGTTGCGGCGGTGAGCGAGGCACTCTCTCTCGCGCTCTTGCGGGCGCCGGCCGTCTGTGGCGCGGACGTCGTGTGCGGCGAGGCGCAGAGCTTTGGCGTCCCGATGAGCTTTGGCGGCCCGGCCTTGGGGTTTCTCGCGGCCGGACAGCGCCACGTGCGACAGATGCCCGGGCGTCTGTGCGGCGAGACCCGGGACGACCGGGGGCGACGCGGCTACGTCCTCACCCTCTCGACCCGCGAGCAGCACATCCGACGCGAGAAGGCGACCTCCAACATCTGCACCAACCAGGGGCTCTGCCTCTTGATGGCGACCGTCTACCTCGCGCTCCTCGGGCGCCGCGGCCTCCGAGAACTCGCGCACCACAATCTCTCGAAGGC
>JANQRO010000331.1 GCA_028284525.1 Myxococcota bacterium
GGTTCCAGGGGGAGCCGTTGCCCGTCCCGATGTAGAGGTGGTTGAAGTCGGGGTCGTAGGTGAGGGCATTCCAGGCGTTGCCGCCCCCGCCGTGGACCCACCACTCCCCGGTCCAGGTCTTGGCGGCCATCTCCATCGCGGCGTCTTCGAAGCCCTCGGCGGGATTGCCCGGCACCAGCCAGAAGCGCCACACCTGCTCGCCGGTCTCCGCGTCGTAGGCCGTCACATAGCCGCGGGACGGACCCATCTCGGTCCCGCCGTTGCCGATCACCACCTTCCCGCGAAAGGCCCGGGGGGCGCCGGTGATGTAGTAGTGGCTCCCGGGCTCCGTCGTCTGAGCGGTCCACACCTCCTGACCGGTCTCGGCGTCGACGGCGATCAGTCGGCCATCCCCGGTGGCGACGTAGATCTTGCCGTTCCAGTAGGCAGCACCCCGGCTCGTGCCCCATAGCACCCGCAGCGTCTCGCCGGCGTGCTTGGTCACTTCGGGGTCGTAACGCCAGAGCGTCTGGTGGGTGCGCGCGTCGACGGCGGTGACGATGCTGAAGCTCGACGTCACGTAGAGCACCCCGTCCACCGCCAGGGTGGTGCTCACGATCTGGCGCGCGTCGGGGAGCTCCACCGACCACGCGAGACCCAGGCGACCGATGGTCTCGTCGTTGATCTCGTCGAGCGGGGAGTAGCGCTGCTCGCTGTGGGTTCGCCCGTAGGCGAGCCAGTTCGTTCCCTTCGTCTCGTCGTCGAGCTCCGCGGGATCGAAGGCCCACGACGCCGGCGCCGCGTTGGCGATCGTGAGGAGCACTGCGCACAGGATCCGTGTCGTCATGGTCGAACCGGGTTCCGTGGAGAGGACCGACACGGGGACTGGGTCGGGACAGCCACCCCGACCTCCCGCTATTCCCCCGCGCCCATCAAGTCGATGAAATAGTCGACGCCGAGCTCGGCGACCTCGAGGGTGTTCGGATCCTGGCTGCGGAGGAGGACCGTCTCGCCGGGCTCGCCCACGAGGAGTGTGAAGACGGTGAACCCGGTCTCTCGGGTTTGCGGGAAGTGGGTGGATCCCACCTGCTCCACGGCCAGGGACCCTTGCTGAAGATGGGTCTCTCCGTAGTTCCACTTGCCCTCGAGGGTGTAGGCAAAGGCGCGGCACCGGTGCTCGTGCATCGGGAAATCCTGGTTGGGCCCGAGCCGGTAGAGAAACGCCACGGTGTTGCTCGCGCGGTCGGCGTAGAGGACCTTCACGGCAGAGCCGGGGAAGCCCGTCATCTCCACCCAGGGTCGGTCCTCGGCGCCGACAAAGGCGTCACCGGGCTGCTCGATCGCGGGCCACGGCGTTCCGGCGACGAGCGACGTCGGGTCGGGGCTGGGATTGGCTTGGGCCATCGCGGGTCTCCTCGTTGGCCGTCCAGTGTAGATCCCCTGGAGACGCCCCGACCAGCTCACCGGGGGCGCGGCTCCACGAGGGCTCGTCCTCGCCGGCCATCGGGATCTCGGCGCCGGAGGCATCGCGTGGCAGTTCCAGCACCCGTTCCGCGTGGAGCCCTACGTCGTGGGATCCATCGTCCCCTGGCTCGTGGCGATCCGGGTCGCAGGGGTCGCCCTCCTGGCGAGCTTCGCCATCGCGACCCGCGCCGAAGGCTCGAAAGCACCCGAGCTCGTCGTCGTCGTTGCGCCGGTCGCCAGCGCCCTCTCCGGGGTGGTCTTGGCGGTCTGGGGACGACGATGCGATCCCGCCCTTCCTCGTCACGGGCTGTGGCGGGCACGCTGGACGCATGCACGATCGGAGAGAACGTCGGAACTGGATTGATCTGTGGTCGGGCCGGGGAGATTTGAACTCCCGACCTCCTGAACCCCATTCAGGCGCGCTACCAAACTGCGCTACGGCCCGACGCAGGGATGGATAGCCTTCGGGGCGTGGCAGCGCCAACGGGCGTCGGAACGCGCGCGCCGAACCGACCGACCAACTCCTGGAGACATGGGAACCACGCTCGTAACCGCCGAACACGCCTCGCGATTCGCGAGCCGTCCAGACCTCGGGGAAGCGAGAAGGAAGCAGGTTGCAGAAATCAGCGCCTCGACGCGACCCTCCCGCCGTCTCTTCCTGAAGGGGGAACGTCGCCCGAAACACGGGGGCACGGGGGATCCGTTGAAGTGCAGATCGGTCCAGCGCCACTTCGATTCGGGCGCCCGATCGACCCGTTCTTTGCCGGACCAAACCCGTTCTGCGGAGCAGATGCGAACGAGCAACGCCGCCGTGGGCAGAGCCCACGACGGCGTCTCTGGTCGATACGAGTGTCAGGGGCTTCGCGGAGCGCCCGGGCGAGGACCCCGAGCAGCGCCGCCCCGACAGGCTCTCTGGCTCACCAGCGGCGGGCGTACCGTCCCTGCTGCTTCCGCATCGCCTTCCGGCAGCGGCGCAGCTCCCGCCAGTTCTCGATCACGTTGACAAAGCCGGCCATGTAGAGCCTGCGGATGAACTTGCGGTCGCCAGCGCGGCGGACGTCGAACTCCCACATCGCGTCACCGAAACCACCCGGGACCTCGTCGAGATCCGTGCTCGTGGGGTGCTGCACGTTGACGACGAACTGCGTGGGTCGCAGTGGATTGAAGATCATGCCCGTCGCCTCCGAGCCGGCCACGCGGATGCTCAGGAAGTGGTCGAGGGACTCGGCCACTCCGTCGTCGTCCGTGTCGCGCGCGAACCAGATGTCACCACCGGTCGACGACCCGTTCGGCGCGTCTTCGATGACGTAGATGTTGCCCAGCGCGTCCTGTGCGAGGTTGTCGGGGCTGTTGAGGACGCCCGTCGTCGGGTCGAAGCCGACGTTGGTCGGGGTGGTCGCGCCCGCGAAGAGGCGGACCATCGCCGTGTCGTCACTCAGCATCTCGACCGAGTAGACCGCCGTCTCGGACGTCGCGGTGAAGTACATGACCTCGTTTCCGTTCGCGAGGCGGCTGATCTCCATGTCCTCGGGGCGACCGTAGGGGGTGCCGTTCACCTCGTCGGCGGCGGGGCGGCCGCCGCGCGTGTCGCTGTTCGACCGCGGATCGTTGGTCGGGCCGTTCCGGAAGGGATCGACGCTCGTGAGCGGGTTGCCGTCCTCGTCGGAGATCGGCACCCACGTCGCGGGGCCGGTCCGAGGCTGGCCGACGTTGCTCGGGTCGTTGTAGTAGTCGGCGGGATCGCCAGCGAAGGCGTCCACCGACAGCACGAAGGTCTGACCGGACGTGTAGTCGCCCTTCTTGTCCATCACGAACTTGTAGATGGAGCCGGAGCGCCATTCGTCGATGTAGTAGAGCGTCTTGCGGTCGTGGCTGAACCGCAGGCCCTCGTGGGAGACGTTCGCGATGCTGTCGAGCTCGCGGACCTCGATGTCCTCGACGGACGCGTACGGGTTCGTCGTCTCGAAGAGACGGCCCTCGCCAGACCACTCCTCCGCCGTCAGGACCGTGCAGTTGGGCGTGAACGTCGCCGGATCGAAGGCAGCGAAGTCGTTGCTCCAGTCGCCGAGCGCGCCCTGACCGTCACCGTTCCAGAGAAGCTCGTTCCGGTCGGCCCAGGTGTCGTAGCGGCTGAGGCCGGCCGACCAGGGCGACTCGTGCGGATTGAAGACGTAGCGGCCGGTCGCGTCGAACGCGGCCATGTCCCACATCGATTGGGATCGCCCCGCGGAGACGTCCTGCTCTCCGCTGCCGGGCACCGAGATGTCGGGAGCGCGGCTCACGCTCTGCGTCGGGTCGGCCTCGATCTCGGCCATGCTGGTCAGGTTGTCCTGCGTCACGCCATTCGGAACGACCCAGGGAGCGAAGAGCTCCTCGTCGCTGTTGGGCGCCGTCACGGGGGCGGACTCCGTGAGCGGCGTGAAGTAGGGCTCCGTGTCCGCGGCCGCGGGCGCCGCGAGGGCCAGGATCGCTCCGGCCACGATCGTGGATGTGAGTCTCGGTACCATGTCGAATCTGCTCCTTGCTTGCATGTTTCCGGTGATTTGGCGACTAGCGACGGCCGGAGAACGGTTCTCCTCCGTCCGAACCCGCAGAAGAGACGATGCCTTTCGCGCTGCTCCAATCGAGACGGATGTCCCAGGAGTAGGCTCGGTCCGCCGGGAGCGTCGGCGCCGTGACGATGTCCACGACCTGGTAGACGTTCGCCGGTGGCGTAACTGTCGGGTCGCGGCCGAAGACGAAGTCCTGGTCCTCGACGATCACGCGATACGCCTTGTTCAGCTCGAGAGCGCGATCGCGCGATGGCGTGATCAGCTCGTAGACGTCCTGCGCCGCCGCAACCTTGGCCACGTCGACGATCCCGGGCCGCTCGAAGAAGCGCCCCTCCATCTCGGGATTGCTCCGGAACTCGCCGCCGCCACCGGCGCGCTCGAGGTAGGTGGCGATCTCGCCGCGCGTCTCGCCCAGGGTCGGTGCGTCGGGCATACCGCGCAGATTCACGTATCCCCAGCCCGCGGCGCCGTCGACCTTCCGGGCAAAGCTGAAGGTGCTGTCGATCGTTGCACCGATCGAGGTATGACACCCCATACAGAAGAGGGTCTCTTCGTAGTTGGCAACCCGGAGCTCACCTCGGTAGTTCTCGATGAAGCCGGCGATCACCCAACCCATCTCGTTGTCGAGACCGTATTCCCCGCGATCGACATAGCCCGGCATGTCGCCCACGTTCTTCGCGTGCTTTTCGTCTTCGTAGGCTTCGAAGAGCTGGGGGACCGACGTCGCCCACCGCTTCCGCATGTAGCGGAGCTCCTTCATACGGGGCGGGTTGTAGATGACGCCCTGATCGTCGACGCCGACGTAGCGGACCGAGTGAAGGAACTCGGTGTCGGCGGGAAACAGGAAGGGCTGCCTGAGGACGTTGCGCGCGGCGCCGACGTACGAGTCCACCTGTGTGATACGGTCGATCGGCCCCAGCTCTCCGTCGCCGTCGAGATCCTGTCCGAGGACGCGCTCGTCTACCCGCGAGACGCCGATCGCGTCCAGACCCTTGATGTTCGCTTCGAGCAGCGCGAGGTTCACCTTGTAGACGTCGCGGGAGTACTCGCCCTCTTTGTTGCGCCGGAAGCGTTTCGCGAGCCGGATCATCACGTCGTCCGTCGCGCCGTTGGTGGGCCAGAACGTGCTCGGCATCGGCTTGTAGTTGAAGGCGACCCAGTGACTACCGTCCTTCGCGAAGCCCTCGTCGTCGAAGGCCTTTGCCGCGAGCTGGAGATTCGCGAGATCCGGGACGTACCCCTTGAACCCCAGCCCGCGCAGCCTTCCGGCGAGATCCGAGTAGTTGTCCTGCGCGACCCACTCGAGGATCTCGTCGTCCGAGATGGCGGCGACGCGATCCGAACGGTCCTCGAAGAGGTTTGTCCAGTGGTTGGTGAGGCCGACCTCGCTGAAGCTGTAGACGAGCTGAAGCGACGCGTCGTCCATTTCGTTGGGGCGACCCGGGACGCGGCTTTGATGACAGACGTAGCAGGGGTTGTGGCGGCCTTCGGTACGCGTGTAACACATGGGCGGGATGACCGCCTCGCGGTTGTAGACCGTATGTAGGTGATGCACCGGCGGTTGTTCGGGAACCACCGCGTCGTCCGTCTTCAACAACGCCAGCACGTCCCGATGGGAGTACCGCTCGTGTGCGCGCTGTGTCGCGGCGGCCGATTCGGACTCGGTTGCTTCGGTCGTCTCCGTTGCCTCGGCGTGGAACGCGTCGGTAGAGAGGGTCAGGACGACACCGAGGGTGGCGACGATCGTCGGAGCCATGGCCAGGAAGGAGTTCTTCGTGAGGAGAGCCGATCGCTCACGGCTTTGTCCGTCTCTCATCGCGTCGCGGGCCTCACAGGTTCGGAACGCGAGGCATCGTAGACGTACGCGGTCACGATCCCGTTGCAGCCGCTCGACGTTTCGGTAGACAGACGTTCACGTAGGCGCAACCTGGAGCGCGATCGCTTGGCCGAAACGTCAAAGTCTGCACGAGCAGTTCGTGTGCGTCGTCGATCGCGTCACGATCCGATGACATCAGCGTCTACCCGCGACTCGATGGGTCCGACCTTCGCTATCCCTCGCGCTTGATTGGCGAAGGCCGACATCGAGTGAGCGACATGCCTGGACATCTCCGAATCGCCGGGAGCGAGCCCGGTTCGTGCCGCGAGCGGGCTTCGCGGCGCGGGCGCGTGGATGCGATTCGATTCGCCCTCCAGGCCAACCTCGTCATGTTCGTCGTAGAGGTTTCGGGTGGGCTCTACGCCAGCTCCAACGCGCTGCTCGCCGACTCGATCGACATGCTCGCCGATGCGTCGTTCTACGGATTCAGTCTCTTTGCGCTGGGAAGGAGCCGGCGGCTGGGCGCGAGCGCAGCGCTGCTCAAGGGCGTTCTGATGTTCGTGTTCGGTCTCGCCGTGCTGATGCGCGCCGCTTCGTCACTCGACGCGGGCATCCTGCCACACGCACCCTTCATGGCCGCGATCGCATGCGTCGCGTTGGGGGTCAACGCCCTCTGTCTTTGGCGTCTTGTGCCTCATCGCGCCGAGAGCATCGACCTGCGCGCCTCGTGGCTGTGCTCACGCAACGATCTCCTCGCCAACGCGGCCGTGCTGCTGGCGGCCGTCCCAACGGCACGGCTCGCGTCCCCCTGGCCCGACGCGATCGTCGCCCTGGGAATCGCGCTGCTCCTCGTTTCGACCGCTGCGAGGATCACACGCGCAGCGGTAGCGGAGCTCATCGATCGAAGTGACGGCGATGCTCCGCCGGTGCGCATCGGGCATCCGGGATCCGGACCCCGGCTCCCGATCGGGGATGTCGCCCTCGGCGAAACGGCCCGATCCCAGTCGGCCGTCGTGGCCGCTAGGACCCGCCGCGGAGGGGCGGTGGACCCGCGTTGGGCGGCGCGGGCGCGGGGAAGCATGGGGAAAGCAAGCCGAATCGGTTCGCGTGAGACCGGAGGAGCGACGGAGGAAATCGTGCTTCCACCCGGCGGGCACTCGACCACGCGGAATCCGCTGGAGTTTTCGCGAGGTCGTCGCTGGAGCAGCGCGTGCCGAGCCCGCCTACTTCCAGCCGACCACCCGGTAGCCCATGTCCTGGAGACAGATGTCGACGTAGCGGCGCAGCAGGGGGTCGGGCTCGCGGCTGCCGAGCACCCCGCCCACGAGGGCCCCGGCGCCTGCTCCGGCGGCGCCGGCGGCGGCGCCCTTCCCCGCCCGACCAAAGACCGCGCCTCCGGCGGCGCCGGCCGCCCCGCCCATCGCGCCGCTGGCGGCGGTGCGTTTGGCGACCTTCCCGGTGGCGCTCTCGTGGAGATCGGCGTCGCGGGCGAGCTCGAGACAGGTCTCGATGTCCTCTTCCGCGGCGGCCTGGCCGACCTCGCGGTAGGTGTGGTTGGGGTAGAGCACCGGGCGCTTCATCGAGCACCCCAGGAGGAGGACGGCGCCGAGGACGAGGACTGTGCTGCGGACCGGCATCGCCGCAGTCTAGAGCGCGCTGCGCCGCAGGCTAGGGAGCCGTCGGGAGGGGTCCGCGGCGCTACAGCAGGGCGCGGATCGAGCGCAACTCTTCGCGGACCCGTCGGATCTGGGAGAGCGGGTCGTCGCGGATGCTCTTTTCGAGCTCGCCGACGTCGAGGGCGCGGTCGATGCCCATTTCCTTGAGGCGTTTTCGGGCGCCGGCGATGGTGAAACGCTCGGCGTAGAGCAGACGCTTCAGGAGCTGGATGATCTCGATGTCGCGCTTGCGGTACATGCGCTGCTTGGAACGCGATTTGGCCGGCGCCATCCAGCGAAACTCCGACTCCCAGTAGCGGAGCACGTGGGCCTTCACGCCGGTGATGCGACTGACTTCGCCGATGCGGTAGTAGCGCTTGTCGGAGAGCTCTTGGGTCGGGGTTTCCGCTCCGGGCGGCAGGTCCACGCTCGTCCTCCTCACGCCGGCGGTGCGCAGGGCGCGTCACCGCGAGTTGGGAGCAGAACTAGGCGCCGCGCTCCTCGGACGCAACGGCCCCCGCGTCCCCCTCACCATTCAGCAGAGTTTTTAGCACGAGACTCGGTTTGAACGTGAGTACCTTGCGCGCTTCTAGGAGAATTTCTTCGCCGGTTTGCGGGTTGCGTCCCTTGCGCGCGTTCTTCTGTCGGACCACGAAGTTTCCGAACCCCGAGATCTTGACTTTCTCGCCCGACTGGAGGGTGTCCTTGATGATCGCGAATACCTTCTCGACGAGCTCGGCCGACTCCTTCTTCGAGAATCCGACACGCTCGTAGATCTGTTCGACGATGTCTGCCTTGGTCATCTTCCCTCCCCCGGTTCCGTGCTAGCGGAGCTCCGCACCGAATTGCTGTGCCAACGCGCGGACGACCCGGTCGGTCGCCTTGGCGACCTCGGCCTCCGTCAAGGTCCGCTCCGCGTGTTGGAAGACGAGACGCACCCCGAGACTGAGCTTCCCCTCGGGTACGCCCTTCCCCTCGTAGCGATCGAAGAGATCGACCTCTTGTAGGAGCGGTCCACCCTTCTGGCGAACCGCCGACACCACGGCCCCCGCGGCCTGTCCCCGGTCGACGAGGAGCGCGAGGTCGCGGCGCACACTCGGCTGGCGCGATACCGGCGTGTAGCGCACCGCGTGGGGCGGCTGCTCGGAGACCGCGGCCAGGTCGAGGACGAGGATCGCGCAGGGCGCGTCGATCTCGGCGCGCCCGGCCACGGCCGGGTGGAGCTCCCCGAGCGCGGCGATCGGCGTCTTCGAGAGCTCGGCGCGGGCGCTCGCTCCGGGGTGGAAGAAGGGCTCCTTCGCGTCGGGCTTCCAACGCGGGGTGAGGCCCAGTCGGTCGAAGATGCGTTCGGCTGCGCCCTTGACGGCGTAGAAGGGCGAGGTGTCGTGTCCCCAGAGGTCGTCGGCGCGTCCCGCCAGGGCGAGGACCAGCTGGAGCCGCTCGGTCGGCAGCGCCGCGGCATCCTCGGGTGCCCCGAAGACGTGTCCGATCTCGAAGACCCGTACCTCAGGGCGCTGCCGCGCGAGGTTGAGACGCAGCACCTCGAGCACCGACGGCACGAGACTGGTGCGAAGCAGCCGCTCGTCGTCCACCAGCGGGTTCTGCAACGCGACGGCGCGTCGTCGCGGGTCGGCCGGGTCGAGGCCGAGGAGATCGTGGGCGGCTTCGCTCTCCATCGGAAGCGTCATGCACTCGATCCAGCCGAGCCCCGACGCGACGTCCCGCGCGGTCTCGGCCAGGGCCTGCACCCGGGGTCGACCCGCCGGGGTCACCCGCGCCACGGGCAAGGTGGCGTCGATGTTCTCGTAGCCGACGATGCGCGCCACCTCTTCGACGAGGTCGGCCGAGATCCGCAGATCGTTGCGGTGGCTCGGGATCGCGCAGCGGAGTAGCCCGTCCGGGGTCTCGGCGACAGCGATGTCGAGACGTGTCAACGCATCCCGCATCGTCCCCGCCTCGAGGGTCGTCCCGAGGAGGCGGTTCACCCGGTCCGGGTGGATCTCGATCGGGTCGAGGGCCGGCGGCGGATCGCCGGCGTCGTCGGGGCGCCCGGGCGCCACCTTCCCCCCGGCCAGCTCGGCCAGCAGACGGGCGGCGCGGTCGATCGCGCGATCGAGGCCCTCGCGATCCACGCCGCGCTCGAACCGGTACGAGGCCTCGGTGCTCAACCCGTGACGGCGCGCCGAGCGACGCACGCTCGCCGGGTCGAAATGGGCCGCTTCGAGCAAGACGTCCTCGGTGGTCTCGCTCACCTCGGTCTCGGCGCCGCCCATCACCCCGGCCAGCGCCACCGGACGCTCGGCGTCGGCGATCACCAGGTCGTCGGCGTCGAGGGAACGGCTCTCGCCGTCGAGGGTGACGAGCTTCTCCCCGGTCCTGGCGCGCCGCACCAGGATCCGGCTGCCCCGCAGCGTCCGCGCGTCGAAGGCGTGGAGGGGCTGGCCGAACTCGAGGAGCACGAGGTTGGTGACGTCGACGGCGTTGTTGATCGCGCGGATACCCGCGGCCTCGAGACGGGTCTGCACCCACTCGGGGCTCGGACCGATCTGGACCCCCCGCACCAGCCGGCCCACGTAGCGGTAGCAACCCGCGGGGTCGGCGATGTCGACGGCGACGCTGGTCTCGCTCGCGTCCCCGCTCTCGTCCTCGACCGCCGTCTCGGGAATCCGCAGGGCGCCGCCGAAGTGCGCGCGCACCTCCCGCGCCACCCCGAGGAGCGAGGCGCAGTCGCCCCGATTCGGGGTGAGGGCGATCTCGAGCACCCGGTCGTCGCGGGGCGCCACCTTGGCGAAGGGTCGACCCGCGTCGAGGGTCTCGTCGAGCTCGAGGATCCCGGAGTGATCCTCCCCGAGCCCGAGCTCGCGGGCCGAACAGATCATGCCGTTCGACACCACGCCGCGGATCTTCGAACGCTTGAGCTTGGTCCCATCGGGGAGCCGCGTCCCGGGCGGAGCGAAGGCCACCTTCAGTCCGGCGCGCACGTTGGGGGCACCGCACACGACGTCGACGACCTCCCCGTCCCCGGGATCGACGCGACAGAGCGAGAGCCGGTCGGCGTCGGGGTGTTGCTCGCGTTCGACCACGTGGGCCACCACGATGCCCTCGAAGCTCGGCGCGCCCTCTTCGTCGCTCTCCACCTCGAGCCCGCCCTGGGTGAGCTGGTGTTCCAGCTCCGCCGGGTCGGGCAGGTCGATCCACTCCGCCAGCCAGGCCAGGGGCACGCGCATCAGAACTGCTCCAACACGCGGAGGTCGCCCTCGAAGAGGAGGTGGATGTTCGGGATCCCGTGACGCAGCATCGCGGCCCGGTCGAGACCCATACCGAAGGCGAATCCCTGCCAGCGCTCGGCGTCGATCCCGCAATGGCCCAGCACGTTGGGATGGATCATCCCGCAGCCGCCCCACTCGACCCAGCCGCTCTGCGAGCAGGTCGGGCAGCCGGCGCCGTCGCACACGAGACAGGTGAAATCCATCTCGGCGGAGGGCTCGGTGAAGGGAAAGAAGGAGGCGCGAAACCGCAGATCGACCCGCTCCCCCATCATGTGCCGGGCGAACGCGTAGAGGATCCCCTTCAGATCGGCGAAGGAGGCGCGCTCGTCGACCATGAAGCCCTCGACCTGGTGAAACATCGGGAAGTGACGCAGGCTGCGGTCGTGGCGGTAGACGCGGCCGGGCGCGATGAAGCGGAAGGGTGGCTCGCGCCCGCTCATCGCGCGGATCTGCACCGGCGAGGTGTGGGTGCGGAGCACCGCGCCCCCCTCGACGAAGAAGGTGTCCTGCATGTCCCGGGCGGGATGGTCGTCCGGGAAGTTCAGTGCTTCGAAGTTGTGGTACTCGGTCTCGACCTCGGGGCCGGTCTCCACCGAAAAGCCCAGCGAGGCGAAGAACGCCACGACCTCGCGCTCCACCTGGGTGGTGGGGTGCAGGTGTCCCCGGGGCGCGACGTCGCCGGGCAGGCTCACATCGAGCTGGTGCTCGGCCAGGGAGCGATCGCGGGCGGCGCCCTCCAGGCTGGCGCGTCGCGCCTCGACCCAGGCCTCGACCTCGCCCTTGAGGCGGTTGGCCGCCTGACCGACCCGGCCGCGCTCCTCGGGAGGTAACCCCCCGAGACCGCGCAGGATCTGCGAGAGCGAGCCCTTGCGACCGAGCAGCGCGGCGCGGGCCGCCTGCAGCGCCGGCAGGTCGGCCGCGGCGGCGATGGTCTCGCGGGCGTCCGCTTCGAGAGCGGCCAGGTCCTGGACGGGCTCCCCCATCGACGCGATCCGGCCGGCTAGGCCAGCTCCGCCTTGGCCCGGGCCACGAGCTGGCCAAAGGTCTCCGGGTCGGCGAGTGCGAGATCCGCGAGGTTCTTGCGGTCGATCTCGATCCCGGCCTTGCCGAGCCCGTGGATGAACTGGCTGTAGGACACGTCGTGCTCGCGCACCGCGGCGTTGATCCGCGCGATCCACAGACTGCGGAACTGACGTTTGCGCTGTTTGCGGTCGCGGTAGGCGTAGCGCCAGGAGCGCTCCACCGCCTCGCGCGCGACGCGGAACAAGCGATGCCGCGAGCCCGAGAATCCCTTGGCCTGTTTCAGAATCCGGCGGCGTCGCTTGCGCGCCGGGACGCTTCGTTTGACACGAGGCATGCTGCTCTCCTCCGCCGCCTACGACGGCAGCATCTGCTCCATCCGGGGGCGGTCGTGGGAGGACACGAGGGTGCGCTGGCGCAACCGGCGCTTCCGCTTCTTGTCCTTCTTGGTCAGGATGTGGCTCTTGTTCTTGCGCATCCGGGAGATCTTCCCCGTCCCCGTGCGCTTGAACCGTTTGGCCGCACCCCGGTGCGTCCGCATCTTCGGCATCTCTACTCTCCTGCGCCCGCCCCCTCGGCGGGCGTCTCCTCCGATGCCGTCTCGGCATCGTCCGCCTTCTGGAGCGCTTTGATCGCGTCCCGGTTGGGCACCAGGATCATCGACATGAAACGCCCGTCGAGGCGCGGGGGGTTCTCTACGGTGGCGATGTCGCCGAGCATCTCCTGCACCCGCTTGAGCTGGTCGTGCCCGAGCTCCTTGTGGACGATCTCGCGGCCGCGAAACATCAGCGTCACCTTGACTTTGTCGCCTTCAGTCAGGAATTTGCGGGCGTTGCGCAGCTTGAAGTCGAGGTCGTGCTCGTCGGTGCGGGGCCGCACCTTGACCTCCTTCATCGTCGCCGCGTGGGCCTTGGCCTTACCCGCCCCCTTCTTCTTCTTCTGCTCGTATTTGTACTTGCCGTAATCCATGATCCGGCACACGGGCGGCTGGGCGTTGGGGGCCACTTCCACGAGGTCCAGGCCCTGATCGGCGGCACGCTCGATCGCTTCGGGCGGGGTCATGACCCCGAGCTGGGTGCCGTCGACGTCCACCACGCGGATCTCCCGCGCGCGGATCCTCTCGTTCACCCGGGCCTCGTCCTTGACGTCTCGCTCGACTCGTCTGGGAATTCGGATTGCGGTGGTCTCCTTGGGACTACAGGGTCTGTTTGCGTTCCTCGATCGCGGTGCACAGGTCCGCGACGAGGTCGTCGAGGGGAAGCGCCTCCGTGGCGCCCCCGCTCCCTCGGCGCCGGCGGGGGGTGACGGTCCCGTTCGCCACTTCCTGGTCGCCGGCGACCAGCATGATCGGAATCTTCTGGAGCTCGGCTTCGCGCACCTTGAAGCCCAGCTTCTCGCTGCGTTCGTCGAGCTCGACCCGGATACCGCGTTCGAGCAGCGTCCGGTGCACCTTGCGGGCGTAGTCGGCGTGGCGCTCGGTGATCGGCAGCACCACGGCCTGGACGGGCGCGAGCCACAGCGGAAAATCCCCCGCCGTGTGCTCGAGATAGATCGCGATGAAGCGCTCGAGAGAGCCCAGGATGGCGCGGTGGAGCATCGCCGGCTCGTGCTCGCCGCCGTCGCGCCCGATGTAGCGCAGCCCGAAGCGCTCCGGCTGGGCCATGTCGAGCTGGATCGTCGCGAGGGTCCAGGAGCGACCCAGGACGTCGCGAAAATCGCACTCGACCTTGGGCGCGTAGAACGCCGCCTCCCCCTTCTTGATCCCGCACGAGTAGCCGGCGTCCTCGACGGCGCGCACCAGCGCCTGCTCGGCGCGGTCCCAGTCGTCGTCGGTCCCGATGTAGCCGCTCTCGGGGCGGGTGGAGACGTAGACCTCGACGTTCTCGAGACCCAGGGCGCCGTAGATCTCGCCCATCATCTCGAAGAAACGCGCGATCTCGCTCTCCACCTGGTCGGGCTCGCAGAAGATGTGGGCGTCGTCTTGCGCGAGCGAGCGCACCCGCGTGAGACCGTGGAGGGTTCCCGAGCGCTCGTTGCGGTGGAGCCGTGAGAACTCCGCGAGACGCAGCGGGAGGTCGCGGTAGGAGCGCTTGGTGACGTTGAAGAGGTGACAGTGCCCCGGGCAGTTCATCGGCTTCACGAAGAGCACCTCCCCTTCGTCGCCTTCGAAGCGGAACATGTCGTCGTGAAAGAGGTCGTAGTGGCCCGAGGTGCGGTAGAGATCGGCGCGCACCACCTGGGGCGTGATCACTTCCTGATAGCCGTACTTGGGATAGAGCCCGCGGACGAAGTCGACGAGCTCGTTGTAGAGCGCCACGCCCTTCGGGTGGTAGAAGGGCGAACCGGGGGCCACCGGATCGATGTGAAAGAGGTCGAGCTGGGCGCCGAGACGGCGGTGGTCGCGGCGTTTCGCCTCTTCGATCTGGGCCAGATGCGCCTTGAGCTCCTTCTTCGACCCGAAGGCGGTGCCGTAGATGCGCTGGAGCATCGGGTTGCGCTCGTCGCCCTTCCAGTAGGCGCCGGCGACCTCGAGGAGCTTGACGGCACCGATCTGTCCCGCCTGCTGGACGTGGGGGCCGCGGCACAGGTCGACGAAGCCGCCGTGGCGGAAGAGCGTGATCGGCTGGCCCTCCGGGATGTCCTCGATCCGCGCGACCTTGAGCTCCTCGCCCATCTCCTGGAAGAGCGCACGCGCTTCGTCCCGGCTCACCTCGATGCGTTCGAAGGTCGCGTTTTCTTTGAGGATCCGACCCATCTCCGCTTCGATCGCCTCGAGGTCTTCCGGCGTGAAAGCGCGCTCGGTCAGGAAGTCGTACTGAAACTTCTCGCTGTGATCGGTGCGTCCGACGTCGATCTGCACACTCGGGAACAAGCGCTTCACCGCGTCCGCCATCACGTGCTCGGCGGAATGGCGCAAGACGTCGCCCCCTTGGACGTCGCGCGTCGTCACGATCTCGATCGCCGCGTCGCGCTCGATCGGGGCGCGCAGGTCGACCAGTGCGCCGTCGACACGCGCCGCCAACGCCGCCCGCGCGAGACCGGAGCCGATCTCCTGCGCGACCGCGAGCGCCGTCGTACCGGACGGCATCCGTAGTGACCTGCCGTCGGGCAGGCTCAGCTCGATCTCGCTCATGGGCGCGGGCGCATCATCGGTGCTCGTCGCGGGTCGTCCCGTCGGGTGTCCGTCGCGTTCCTGTGGTTGGCACGGGCGGGATTGAACCGCCGACCCCCACCGTGTCAAGGTGGTGCTCTCCCACTGAGCTACGTGCCAAAAAATCTTCTAACGTGCCGGGTTTAGTACCGATTTCGTCCGGGCAAGTCAAATCGGGGGCGCTTCACGGGGCGGCGGGAAGCGCCTCCTCGGCGGCGGGGTCGATCCGCTCGACGACCTTCACCCGGTAGCCCTCGGCGTCCTCCCCGGCGGCATCGAGCCACAGACCCGGGCCGACCTGGCCTCGCAGCGCCGCCACGAGCTCCCTTGGGGGGCGGGGCGCATCGACTTCGAGACGCACCCGGCCGCGTTGGAAGGCCTGGGGGCCGATCTCCACCCCCAGCTCGCCGAGCGCCTGCCGGATTCGCACGAAGCTCGCGTAGGAAAACTCCCCCTCCAGGAGGAGGACCTGCTGCTCGGTCGGGGGCGGAGGCGCACCGAACAGGAGCAGATCCGCCGCGGCAAGCCGCCGTCGCACCCGATCCATATCGACCTGGGCCTCGATGATCAGGGCGTACTCGACCTCGGTATCCGAGCCCGGCGGGGTCGCCACGCGTCCCAGGTCCTGCACCACCCGGTAGCGGGCGGCGTAGGCCAGCCGATCCCCCAGCGCCTCGACGGCCGCCTCGGGGTCGAGGTAGGGGTCCTCCTGCTCGACGAAATTTCGGGTCGCCTGCGCCACCGCCTCGGCGATCGCGGCGCGCAGCGCCCGCTTCGGAGCAGGGCCTCGGGCTTCGGGGCCCAGCTCGGCCGGGATCTCCCCCTCCTCCCAGATCGGCGCCGCGCCCCGGGCGCGCTCGGTCACGCGCTCGGCAGCCACCGGGCCCGCGGCGAGGAGCAGCGCGAGGGCCGCCAGCGCGGCTCGGCCGGGGACCCCGCCCATCAGGACAGATCGAGCTCGGCGACGCTGCGACCGAAGAGCGAGTTGAGAGCGCGCATGCAGTCCTCGCTGGCGTCCACCGCGGACGACTCCGGGAGGGCGATAGTAGTCTCGCTTTCTCCCGGGACGCGCAAGAGGAGCTCGATCGCGCAGTCCCCGGGATGGGCCTGGAGCACGCCCGCGATGGCGCGGAGCCGGTCGTCGGTCGCCTCCTCCTCCAGCAGCTCGAGACGCAGCCGTGCGGCGAGCTTCGCCTCGGCACTCTCGAGGGTGAAGGCATCGCGCAGCAGGATCTTGGGCGGATCGCCCGGCTCGAGGTCTCCCACCACCACCACCGGCTCCGGGGGCGCTCCGGGCTCCGGCGTCTGCGCGTCGCGCAGGAGCGTGCGGAGCCGCGCGTAGGGCTCGGCGAAGATCACCAGCTCGAAGACCCCTTCGAGGTCTTCCATCGTGGCGAAGGCCATCGTGTCGCCGCGACGGGTGCGCGTCTCGCGGAGGCCCACGAGGAGCCCACCGGCGCGCACGGCGCCCTTGTCGAGCTCCTGGGCAGCCCGGGAGGTGACGACACCGAGCTTGCGCAGCCGCCCCTCCACGGCGCCCAGCGGGTGGCCGGTGACGTAGAAGCCCAGGAGCTCCTTCTCGTAGCTCAGCCGTTCGCGCTCGGTCCACGGCGGCGCCTCCACCAGCCGCAGCTCTTCGGGGAGCGCAGCCCCGGCGCCGAAGAGACTCCCCTGGCCGATCTCCCGGTCGCGCTGGGCCGCGGCGCCGCGCTCGAGGGCCGTGTCGAGGCTCGCCCACACCGCCGCGCGCTCCTCGTGGAGGGTGTCGAAGGCGCCGCACTTGGCCAGGCTCTCGACCACCCGGCGGTTGACCCGTCGGGCGTCGACCCGCTGACAGAAGTCGAAGAGGTCGCTGTAGAGGCCGTCGCGGCGGGCCTCGACGATCGCCTCGACTGCGCCCTGCCCCACGTTCTTGATGCCCGAGAACCCGAAGCGGATGCCCCCCTCGACCACCGAAAAGTCCGGGGCCGATTCGTTGACGTCGGGGGCGAGGACCGGGATTTCGCGCTCGCGCACGTGGGCCAGGTAGCGCGCCATCCGGTCGTGGTTGCCCGACTCCACGGTGAGGAGCGCCGCCATGTACTCGCGCGGAAAGTTCGCCTTGAGGAACGCCGTCTGGAAGGACACCAGGGCGTAGGCGGTCGAGTGGGCCTTGGGAAACCCGTAGCCCGCGAACTCCTGGATCAGATCGAAGATCTCCGCCGCCTTGCCGGCGTCGACCCCGCGTTCGGCGGCGCCGCCGACGAAGCGCTCGCGCTGCTTCGCCATTTCCTCGGGCTTCTTCTTGCCCATGGCGCGGCGCAGCAGGTCGGCCTCGCCCAGGCTGTAGCCGGCGAGCTTGTTGGCGATCTGCAGCACCTGGTCCTGGTAGACGATCACACCGAGGGTCTCGGCGGTGAGCTCCTCGAGATCGGGGTGCAGGTACTGCACCGCGATCACGCCCTTCTTGCGATTGACGTAGTCGTCGACCATGCCGGAGCCCAACGGGCCCGGCCGGTAGAGCGCCATCAGCGGGATCAGCTCGACAAAGCTCCGGGGCGCGAGCTTCACCACCAGCTCGGTCATCCCCGACGACTCCACCTGGAACACGCCCTCGGTGTCGCCGCGGCAGAGCATGTCGTAGGTGGCCGTGTCGTCGAGGGGCGCCGCGTCGATCGAGAACGTCGGGTCGCGTTGGTCGCGCACCAGCCGTTCGGCGTCGGCGATGATCGTGAGCGTCTTGAGACCCAGGAAGTCGAACTTGATCAGCCCGATCTTCTCGACACAGCGCATGTCGTACTGGGTCATAATGTCGCCAGAGCGCGCGTCGCGATAGAGCGGCACCGTCTCGATCAGCGGCTGGTTGCCGATCACGACCCCGGCGGCGTGCTTCGAGGCATGGCGCGTGAGGCCCTCGAGCTTGCGGGCGCTCTCCATGAGGCGGGCGATCTGGCCGTCGGCCTCCACCCGGGAGCGCAGCTCGGGGGACTGGGCGAGGGCCTCGTCGAGGGTGATGCCGAGGGTCTCGGGGACGAGCTTGGCGATGCGGTCGACGTCGCCGTAGGGGAGCCCCAGGACCCGGCCGACGTCCCGGATCGCCGCCCGCGCCTGCAGCGTCCCGAAGGTGGCGATCTGGGCGACCCGCATCTCCTCGGGCGAGGGCTCGGTGGTCCCGTCGTACTTCTCGGCGACGTAGCGGATCACCTGGTCGCGGCCCCGCATGCAGAAATCGACGTCGATGTCCGGCATCGAGACCCGCTCGGGATTGAGAAAGCGCTCGAAGATGATGTCGTATTCGATCGGATCGACGCCGGTAATCCCGAGACTGTATGCGGCGAGACTCCCCGCCGAGGAGCCGCGTCCGGGGCCCACCGGGATCCCCGAGCGGCGGGCGTAGTCGATGAAGTCGGCGACGATCAGAAAGTACCCGGCGAAGCCCATCGATTGGATGACGTTGAGCTCGTGCTTCATCCGCTCTTCGTAGGGCGCGAGCTTCGAGGGCAGCGGCTCGTCGGGCTCGAGGCCGAGCCGGGTGCGCAGGCCCGACCAGGCGTTCTCGGCGAGGACCTCCTCGCGGGTCTTGCCGGAGGGCACCTGGTACTCGGGCAGGTGGTACTCGCCCATCTCGATTTCGAGGTTGCAGCGCTCGGCGATCTCGAGGGTGTTGTCGACGGCGCTCGGGTGGTCGGCGAAGAGCTCGCGCATCTCCGCCCCGTCCTTCACGTAGAAACCGTGGCCGTCGAAGCGGAAGCGTTTGGGGTCGTCGAGGTTGGCAGCGGTCCCGATGCAGAGCAGGACGTCGTGGTGGTCGTGGTCGTCGCCCTCGAGGTAGTGGGCGTCGTTGGTCGCCACCAACGGCACGCCGAGGTCGACCGACATCTTGACGATCTCGGCGTTTACCTCGTCCTGGGCGGGGATCCCGTGGCGCTGGAGCTCCAGGTAGTAGCGGTCGCCGAAGATCGAGAGGAACTCCTCGGCGAGCTTCCAGGCGCGGTCGTGCTCCCCGTTGAGGATGGTCCGGGGCACCATCGACGAAAGACACCCCGACGTCGCGATCAGCCCCTCGCTGTGGTCGCGCAGCAGGTCCAGATCGATGCGGGGCTTGTAGTAGAAGCCCTCGAGGTATCCCATCGAGATCAGGTACATCAGGTTGCGATACCCGGTCTCGTTCATGGCCAGCAGGAGCTGGTGGTTGATCGCGTCGAAGCCGCTCGCGTCTTGGCTGCGCTTCTCCTTGTCGAAGCGCGAGCCCGCCGCGATGTACGCCTCGCACCCGATGATCGGCTTCACGCCGTTCGCGTGGGCCGCCTCGTAGAACTCGACGGCCCCGAACAGGTTCCCGTGGTCGGTCATCGCGACCGCGGGCATTCCGAGGGACTTGGAGCGCTCGAAGAGGGGCGCGTGTTTGATCGCGCCGTCGAGGAGCGAGAACTGGGTGTGGAGGTGGAGGTGGACGAAGGACTTGGACACCCGGGCGCCCTTATTCCCACTCGATCGTCGCCGGGGGCTTCGACGAGATGTCGTAGACGACCCGGTTCACCCCCGACACCTCGTTGGTCACCCGGCTCGAGACCCGGGCCAGCAGCTCGTGGGGGAGCCGAGACCAGTCGGCGGTCATGGCGTCCACCGAGCTCACACAGCGCAGCGCGATCGTGTTGTCGTAGGTGCGCTGGTCGCCCTGCACGCCCACGCTCTGCACCGGGAGGAAGACCGCGAAGGCCTGCCAGATCTCGTCGTAGAGGCCGGCGCGCCGGATCTCGTCGATCAGGATCGTGTCGGCGGCGCGCAGGATCGCGAGACGCTCTTCGCGTACCTCTCCCATGATGCGGATCGCGAGCCCCGGCCCCGGGAAGGGGTGACGCCCGACCATCGCGTCGGGAAGGCCGAGCTTGCGCCCCACCTCGCGCACCTCGTCCTTGAAGAGCTCGCGCAACGGCTCGACGAGCTGGAGCTTCATACGCTCGGGGAGGCCGCCCACGTTGTGGTGGGTCTTGATCGTGGCCGAGGGGCCCCGCACGGACACACTCTCGATGACGTCGGGGTAGAGCGTCCCTTGGACCAGAAAATCGACCCCCACGGCCCCCACCTCGGCGGCGACCCGGGTCGCCTCCTCTTCGAAGCACTCGATGAAGAGGTGGCCGATGCACCGACGCTTCTGCTCCGGGTCGGTCACCCCCGCCAGGGCGTCGAGGAAGCGCGCCCGGGCGTCGACCACGGTGAGCGGGATCCCGAGCCCCTCGCGGAAGGTCGCCTCGACCTCCTCGCGCTCACCCGCGCGCAGGAGCCCGTGGTCGACCAGGATGCAGTGGAGCCGTTCGCCGATCGCCCGGTGGACCAGGGCGGCGGCCACCGAAGAATCGACCCCACCCGAGAGACCGCAGATCGCGTGCCCCGTCCCGACCTGGTCGCCGATCCGCGTCACGGCCTGGTCGATGAACGCCTCCATCGTCCACGAGGCCCGGCTGCCGCACACGCCCAGCACGAAGTTCGAGAGCAGCTCGCGGCCGCCCTCGGTGTGCACGACCTCCGGGTGGAACTGGAGCCCGTAGAGCGGGCGCCCCGTCGCACCCACCGCGGCGAAGGGCGAGTGATCGCTCGACGCGATGGCGTCGAAGCCCTCGGGCAGCCGCAAGACCCGGTCGCCGTGGCTCATCCAGACCACGCGCTCGGCGGGCTCCTCGAGCCCGGCGAAGAGCGGGTCGCCGCGCTCGAGCTTCAGCTGCGCCCGGCCGTATTCGCGGCTGTCTGCGGCCTCGACGACGCCGCCGAGGGTGTGCGTCATCCACTGGAGGCCGTAGCAGATCCCGAGCACCGGGATTCCCAGGTCGAGGAGACCGGGGTCCGCCTCGGGCGCGCCCTCCCAGAGTACGCTCGACGGTCCCCCCGAGAGCACCAGCCCGGTCGGGTCGAAGCGGCGCACCTCGTCGAGGCTCCAGCCGGGGGGGTGGATCTCGCAGTAGACGCCGAGCTCGCGGATCCGTCGCGCGATCAGCTGGGTGTACTGGCTACCGAAGTCGAGAATCAGGATCCGGTCGATCGTCGTGCGCTCCCGCAGCCGCCGGGCCGGCTGCCGCATCGCGGGCGGCCCGCCCTACTCCACCCGGTAGTTCGGGGCTTCCTTGGTGATGATGACGTCGTGGACGTGGCTCTCCTGGAGCGACGCCGAGGTGATGCGAACGAAGCGCGCGGTGTTGCGAAGTGTCGCGAGGTCGGGGGCGCCGCAGTAACCCATCGCCGAGCGCAGCCCGCCGAGGAGCTGATGGATGTTGCTCGAGAGGCTCCCGCGGTAGGGGACGCGGCCTTCGATCCCCTCCGGCACGAGCTTGTTGGCCTCTTCGACGTCGCCCTGGAAGTAGCGGTCGCGGCTGCCCTCGGCCATCGCGCCCAGCGACCCCATCCCGCGATAGAGCTTGTAGGTGCGCCCCTGGTAGAGCACCACCTCCCCCGGCGCCTCGTCGGTGCCGGCAAAGAGCGAGCCGATCATCACGCTGTGGGCGCCCCCGGCGAGCGCCTTCACCATGTCGCCCGAGTACTTCACACCACCGTCGGAGATCACCGGCACCCCCGAGCGCGCCGCCATCCGCGAGGCGTCGATCACCGCGGTGAACTGCGGCACGCCGACGCCGGTCACCACCCGCGTGGTGCAGATCGAGCCGGGGCCGACCCCCACCTTCACCGCCGACGCCCCGGCCTTGATGAGCGCCTCGGTCCCTTCGGCGGTGGCGACGTTGCCGCCGACCAGCGGCAGCTCGGGGAAGGTCGCGCGCAGCTCACCCAGGGTGTCGAGGACGCCCTGGGAGTGGCCGTGGGCCGTGTCGACGATCACGACGTCGACCCCGGCGTCCACCAGCGCCTGGGCGCGTTCGAGACGCTCGGGGCCCACCCCGATCGCCGCCCCCACGCGCAGCCGACCCAGGTCGTCCTTGGCCGCGTCCGGGTAGCGCTCGCTCTTCTCGATGTCCTTGATCGTGATGAGGCCGCGCAGCACGCCGGCGTCGTCCACCACGAGGAGCTTCTCGATGCGGTGCTGGTGGAGCAGCTCCTTGGCGCGATCGAGATCGGTGCCGGGCGGCACGCTCACGAGCTGATCCCGCGTCATCACCGCCGAGATCGGCTGGTCCACGTGCTTCAGAAAGCGCAGGTCGCGGTGGGTCAGGATGCCCACCGCCACCCCGTCCTCGGTGATCGGCACGCCCGAGATGTTGTGCCGCGCCATCACCTCGAGCGCTTCGGACACGCGCTGGTCCGGCCGCATGGTGATCGGGTCGGCGATCATCCCGGCCTCGAAGCGCTTCACCGTGGCCACCTCGGCCGCCTGTTGGGCGACGCTCATGTTGCGGTGCAGGATCCCGATGCCGCCGTTCTGCGCCATGGCGATCGCGGTGCCGTGCTCGGTCACCGTGTCCATCGCCGCCGACACGAGGGGGGCGTTGAGCGCGATCTCCCGGGTCAGCTGGGTGCGAAGCGAGACCTCTCGCGGCAGCACCTGGGAGGCGGCCGGCTCGAGGAGCACGTCGTCGAAGGTGAGGGCCTCGCGGATGCGTCCGGACTCGATCGCCATGCGCGTCGTCTCTTCAGCCTGCGGCGGATGGTGGAGCCGGGGAATGCAGCGGTTGCGGGCCGATCCGCGCT
>JANQRO010000366.1 GCA_028284525.1 Myxococcota bacterium
CGAGCGCATCAAACCGAAGCCCAAGGCGCGGCCCAAGACCAAGTCGGCCCCCGAGAAGGTCGTGGTCGAGGCCGACCTCGAGCGACCCATCCGCGCCTACGGAATGAGCGAGACCTACTACCCCGGCGACCGCATCGACCACCCGAGCCTCGGTCTTGGCGTCGTCCAGGGCGCCGCCGGCCCCACCAAGATGCGCGTTCTCTTCGGAGAGGACACGCGGGTGTTGGTGCACGCCCGGCCTTCGTAGCTTCGCTTGGGTCGCGTCCTGATTGCACTTCGCTCGCCTTTGGCTCGCTGCGCGCGACCGCTTCGCGGTCGCTCGCCGGGGTGCCGGTCAAGAAGGTCGAGTGGAGCGCGGAGCGCGTCCCGGTCCCCTAGAAGCGCGTGAAGCGGGCGAGCCATTGCGCGCAGGGACCCCTCTGGCTCCCTCGCACTCCGAAACCCCGGTGAGCCTCGCCTAGACCCGCGAGTAGATCTCCCCGCCGCCCTCGCGGAACTCCCGGCTCTTCTCGTCGAGTCCCCGCTCCCGTGCGGCGTCGGCGTTCTCGCGCTCGGCCGCGAAGTCGCGGATCTGCTGGGTGATCTCCATGCTGCAGAACTTGGGACCACACATCGAGCAGAAGTGGGCAACCTTGTGGGCGTCGGCCGGCAACGTGGCGTCGTGGAGCGAGCGCGCCGTCTCCGGGTCGAGCGCCAGGTTGAACTGATCCTCCCAACGGAACTCGAAGCGCGCCTTGGAGATCGCGTTGTCGCGGAGCTGCGCCCCCGGGTGCCCCTTGGCGAGATCGGCGGCGTGGGCCGCGATCTTGTACGCGATCACCCCGGCCTTCACGTCGTCGCGGTCGGGCAGGCCGAGGTGTTCCTTGGGCGTCACGTAGCAGAGCATCGCCGTGCCGTACCAGCCGATCATCGCGGCGCCGATCGCCGAGGTGATGTGGTCGTAGCCCGGAGCGATGTCGGTGGTGAGCGGGCCGAGGGTGTAGAAGGGGGCCTCGCCACACCACTCGAGTTGCTTGGTCATGTTCTCCTGGATCATGTGCATCGGCACGTGTCCCGGGCCCTCGTTCATGACCTGGACGTCGTGCTCCCAGGCCCGTCGGGTGAGCTCGCCCTGGGTCTCGAGCTCGCCGAACTGGGCGGCGTCGTTCGCGTCCTCGAGGGAGCCCGGCCGCAGCCCGTCGCCGATCGAGAACGAGATGTCGTAGGCCGCCATGATCTCGCAGATCTCGTCCCAGTGGGTGTAGAGGAAGTTCTCGCGGTGATGGGACAGACACCACTTGGCCATGATCGAGCCGCCGCGGCTCACGATCCCGGTGCGGCGTTTCGCGGTCATCGGGATGAAGCGCAGCAGCACGCCCGCGTGGATCGTGAAGTAGTCGACGCCCTGCTCGGCCTGTTCGATCAGGGTGTCGCGCATGACCTCCCAGCTGAGCTCCTCGGGCCGCCCGTCGACCTTCTCGAGGGCCTGGTAGATCGGCACGGTCCCGATCGGCACCGGCGAGTTGCGCAGGATCCACTCGCGCGTCTCGTGGATGTTCTTCCCGGTCGAGAGGTCCATCGCCGTGTCGGCACCCCAGCGGGTGGCCCACACGAGCTTCTCCACCTCCTCCTCGATCGAGCTGGTGACCGCCGAGTTTCCGATGTTGGCGTTGATCTTCACCAGGAAGTTCCGGCCGATTGCCATCGGCTCGAGCTCGGGGTGGTTGATGTTGGCGGGAATGATGGCGCGGCCGCGGGCGACCTCGTCGCGGACGAACTCGGGGGTGATCGCGGGGGGGATCGCCGCCCCGAAGCTCTGCCCGGGGTGCTGCGCGGCGATCGCCTCCTGGGCTTCGCGACGCTGGTTCTCGCGTAGCGCGACGTACTCCATCTCGGGGGTGATCTCGCCGCGACGGGCGTAGTGCATCTGGGTGACGCGGGCGCCGGGGCGTGCGCGCCGCACCGGGCGCCGGTGCTCGAATCGCAGCGCGGCGAGACGCGGGTCGGATTCGCGCTCGCGGGCATAGCTCGAGCCGCGGTCGCGGGCGCTCTCGGTGTCGCCGCGATCGTCGATCCACGGGTCGCGCAGCCCCGGGAGTCCGCGGCGCAGGTCGACCTCCGCATCCGGGTCGCTGTAGGGGCCCGAGGTGTCGTAGACGAGCACCGGGGGGTTCTCCTCGAGGGCCTCCTGGCCCTGGGCCCCGCTCACCGGGGTGGGGGAGAGCCGGATCTCGCGCATGGGCACGCGCAGATCGGGGCGAGAGCCCTCGACGTAGACCTTCCTCGAACCGGGCAGCGGGCCGCGGCTCAACGCGTCCTCGATCTCGATCCTCTGGTTTCGTTGTCCGCGCCCGTTCTGCGACATTGGTGCGACGCCCTCCCGACCCACAGGCTAGCAGCCGCTGGGCGCCGGCCGCCTCGAAGAACGTCGCTGCGGAGCGGGGCACTCGCGACGCGAAGCGGCGCGGGTGGCTTTGCTAGGTTGCTCCGGCCCCGGGTCCCGGGGCCCACGCTCTCGACGGGGAATTCATGACCCAGCAAGACAGCTTTGGCGCCCGCCAGACCCTCGAGGTCGGCGCGCGTCGCTACGAGATCGCGAGCCTGCGCGTCCTCCAGGACGCCGGCTACGCCGTCGACCGTCTGCCCTTCTCTCTCCGCATCCTGCTCGAGAATCTCCTGCGCAACGAGGACGGGGAGTCGGTCACCCGTGAGGACATCGAGTCCCTGGCGCGTTGGAACCCGCAGGCCCAGCCCGAGCGCGAAATCGCCTTCCTGCCCGCCCGGGTGATCCTCCAGGACTTCACCGGCGTCCCCGCCGTGGTCGACCTCGCGGCGATGCGCGACGCGATGACTGCCCTCGGCGGCGACCCCAACAAGATCAACCCACTCCAGCCGGTGGAGCTGGTGATCGACCACTCGGTACAGGTCGACCGCTTTGGCACGGAGCTGGCCTTCCAGCAGAACGTCGACCTCGAGTTCGAGCGCAACCGAGAGCGGTACACCTTCCTCCGCTGGGGGCAGTCGGCCTTCGAGAACTTCAAGGTCGTGCCACCGGGGACGGGCATCGTCCACCAGGTGAACCTCGAGTACCTGGCGCGGGTGGTGTTCGGCGGCGAAGGTCCGCCGGGGCCGAGCGGGTTGCCCCGTGCCTACCCCGACACCCTGGTGGGCACCGATTCGCACACGACGATGATCAACGGCGCCGGGGTGCTCGGCTGGGGCGTGGGCGGGATCGAGGCCGAGGCCGCGATGCTGGGCCAGCCGGTCTCGATGCTGGTGCCCCGGGTGGTCGGTGTGCGTCTGGGCGGGGCGCTGCGCGAAGGCGCCACCGCGACCGACCTGGTGTTGCGGGTGGTCGAGATGCTCCGCGAGCACGGTGTGGTGGGGAAGTTCGTCGAGTTCTACGGCGACGGCCTGGCGGATCTCTCCCTCGCCGATCGCGCGACGATCGCCAACATGGGGCCCGAGTACGGCGCGACCTGTGGGATCTTCCCGGTCGACGCCGAGACCCTGCGCTACCTGCGCCTCTCGGGACGGGGCGAAGAGCAGGTCGCGCTGGTCGAGGCCTACATGCGAGAGCAGGGTCTCTTCCACGAGCCGGGCGCCCGCGAGGCGGAGTACTCGGAGCACCTGGAGCTCGACCTCGCGAGTGTCGAGCCCAGCATCGCGGGTCCCAAGCGACCCCAGGACCGCATCG
>JANQRO010000370.1 GCA_028284525.1 Myxococcota bacterium
TGTGGGCTTCGAGCGCCGCGGCGACTTCGTCCGCGAGTTCGTCGTTGCGAGGTCGGCTGCGCGTCCGACGCGACCCGCCTGCCGGTCGCAGATCCGGCCGCGCGTCGCCCCGACGCGGAGGCGACCTCGCAACGACGAACTCGCGGACGAAGTCGCCGCGGCGCTCGAAGCCCACAGCATCCGGTGTTGGTTTCCCCGCGCGACCGATCCAGACGGAATGGGCTTTCACCAGTCCTTCCGCCACGACTGGCGACGCGGCCACGCGACTCCTCCGCGCCTGGTGTTCCAGGCGCGGATGCTGTGGACGGTCGCGACCCTCGCGAGACGACGGGGCGACGCACGCCGCAGCTACGCGGCGGCCGCCCGGGACGGGTTGAAGGCGGTCGAGTCGTTCTGGCGCGGCCCCCTACGCGGCTACGTCTGGAGCGCCGAGCCGGATGCGCCACCCCACCCCTACGCCACCGCGTTCGCGATCTTCGCGGGTGCGGCCGCCGCTCGAGCCTTCGACGACCCGGCGGCGCTCTCCGTTGCGCGCGAGGGTTTCGCGTGGCTCGAGACCCGGGCCCGAGACGAGACGTGCGGCGGGTACTTCGAGGCCTTCGACACCGCGGGGGAGCGGCTCGAGGCGGGCCGCACACGGGAGCGGGACCGAATCGGGACCCCCCTCGGCCTCAAATCGAGCAACACCCACCTCCACGTGCTCGAGGCGCTCTGCGAGCTCGAACGCGCGGCGCCGTCGGCCGTGCAACACGCCCGCATCGAAGAGCTCTTCGAGCTCTTCGTCCCCCGTCTCAGCACTCCGTCGCAGCTGCTCCCGGCCACCTTCGAACGCGGGTGGCGGCCCGTCGACCAAACGGCCTCCTACGGCCACATCCTCGAGGCCGTCCACCTCGTCGCCGACGCGGCCGCCCTCCTCGGCCGACCCCTGCCCGATGCGCTCGACGACGCGTGTGGCGAGGCGCTCCGCGCCGGCTTCGACGAACGCTATGGCGGTGTGTTCGAAGCGAGCGGCTCCCGATGGCGCCGACGCCGCACCACCAAGACCTGGTGGGTGCAGGCGGAGGCATTGAACGGGTTGAGCTGTCTCGACGAGCTCTTCCCCGATTCGGCCCACTCGTACCGCGATCGGTTTTTGAAGACCTGGGCGTTTGTGAAACACCGGCAGCTCGACCCCCGGTGTGGGGGTTGGCGCGACCGGGTGAGCCGCGGGGGGCGCTTCGGGTGTCGGCGCGACAAAGCCCACCCTTGGAAGGCCGCCTACCACGAGGTTCGCGCGCTGCTCGACGTCGAAGACCGTCTCCGGGCAGCCGGAGCGCCTACACGACGCGGCGGCGCTTCCAACGCGTGAGGCTGGCGAGGACCGCGAGCGCCAAGGCCCCGCCGCCAGAGGGCTCGGGCGCCGTCACCACCAGGTCGAGCAGCACGCTGTCCCCGCCGAAGTTCATCGGCACCGAGGTCGTCTCGACGCCGCCGCCTGAGAAGCGCGCGGTCGTCGCGCCGCCACTCGTGACCGGCACCGCAAAGCCGCCCCCGGCGGACGTCACGGCGTAGAACTCACCCGGGTCGAGGGCCACCCGCACCCCCGGCCAGCCCTCCCCCACGTCGTAGCGGTCGTTGTCGTTGTCGTCGCTCCACACGGTGCCCACCAGGAAGCGGTTGTGGTGGTTCGCCGCGCTGTTGCTGGCGTGGGCGTAGGCGCCCGAGAAGAGCCACGGAAAGAAGCAGCCCCGGAGGTGGGTCGTGAGCGCGATCCCGACGTTGGTGTAGTCGCCGTCGGTGCTCATGATCGCGTGGCGGTGCCCGGGCGGGTTGAAACCCTCGTCGACGTTGAGCGCCGCGTGGCGGTTCTTGGGCGAGCCCCCGTAGGCAATCGAGGCGCGCGCCGAGAAGCCCTGGCCGCCGAATCCAGTGACGAAGCCCGCGGCGTCCACCTCGCCGAACTGACCGTCGTGGCTGAACACGCAGCCGCGGTCGATCATGTTGTCGTTGTGGGCCTGACTCGCTTCCCAAAGCCGCGCGTCGAAAGCGGCGGGCGGCTTGGGGCTGAGCGCGCCGAACTCGGACTGGAGCTGCGCCGGGCTCACCCCACCGCGCGCTCGCGCGACGTCCGGATCGCGGCTCGTCGCGAGCCAGTTGCCCTCGGCGGCCGGGTCGTGGCGCGCCTCGTTCATCAGCCAGAGCATCTGCTGCTCTTCCGGGGTGGGATGGACCCCGTCGGGTGTGCGGTGGAGGGTCCATTCGGTCTGCGCCAGCGCGCGCGGCGCCGGAGCCGCGAGGACCAGCGCCACGCCCGCCAGTCCCAGCACCGCCGCGGCTCGTCAGCTATCCTCAGGGCTCAGGCGCCCCCGTACCTGGGGGGCACGATTCCTACGA
>JANQRO010000389.1 GCA_028284525.1 Myxococcota bacterium
GCTCGCTCTCGGCGAGGCTCTGGGGCAGCCCCGTGCAGTTCACCACCACCATCGCCTCGTCGCGGCGCCGACTGCGACCGTGCACATCCGCGGCGAGAGCGGCACCGGAAAGGACCGTCTGGCGCGCTGGATCCACGCCCGCAGTCGGCGCCGCGACGAGGCGATGGTGGTGGTGAACTGCACGGCGCTGCCCCAGGGCCTCGCCGAGAGCGAGCTCTTCGGACACGAGCGCGGCGCTTTTACCGGAGCCACCGACGCGCGCCTCGGGCAGGTGCGCAGCGCCCACCGCGGCACCCTGGTGCTCGACCAGATCGAAGAGCTCGACCCGCAGATCCAGCCCAAGCTCCTGCGCGTGCTCCAGGAGCGCGAGGTGACGCCGGTGGGCGGGAGCGGCGCCCACGCCGTGGATCTGCGGGTGATCGCGACCTCACAACGCGCCCTCGAGGACGAAGTCGAGCGCGGTCGCTTTCGCGAGGATCTCTTCTACCGCCTCGACGTGATCGCACTGCGGGTGCCCCCGCTTCGCGAACGCCCCGCCGACATCCCGCTCCTCACAGAACACTATCTGGAACGCTTCGCCCGCAGCGCCGGTGTGGCGCCGCCGCGGCTCGGCACGACGGGGCGCCACGCCCTGACGCGTCATCCCTTCCCGGGCAACGTCCGCGAGCTCGAGAACCTGATGCGCCGCGCGGTCGTGTGGATGCCCGGCGAGGAGCTCGACGTGCCGCGACTGCTCGACCCCGGCGCGCGGTCCCCCCGCCCCCCGTCCCTCGACACCCTGAACCTGAAGGAGCTCGAGCGGGCGGCGATCACCCGCGCCCTCGACGAGTTCGGCGGGGTCCGGGTCCGCGCCGCCGAGGCGTTGGGGATCAGCGAACGCACCCTGCGTAACAAGCTCCGGCTCTACGAGCGGTCCTGACCCCCGGCCCGGCAGGATCTTCCGGGTCGACCTTGCAGATTGCACGGTCCGATCCGAAATCGAACCCACCCCGCTCGGGTCGCGCCGGCCGAGTCGTCGCGATTCCGCGGAGTTGGCGCAGCGGCGCCGCCCCGACCCGGCTGGCACGAGAGTTGCTCTCTCTCGTCCCGATCGTCCCACGAGGACGCGGAGACCCACCCCGTGAGCCACCTCTTTGGCGACCTCTTTGCAGCCGTCGAAACCGCGATGCGCTTCCGCGTGTCGCGGCAGGGGCTGCTCGCCGCGAACGTCGCGAACGCCGACACCCCGGGCTACCGACGGGTCGACCTGCGTTTCGACGACCGTCTGGACCGCACCCTCGGTCTCGCGGCGCGCGGCGGCCGCCACCTGGAGAGTGTCGAGGCCCGGCACGGGGGCCGGCTGGTCCGCGACCGCGGACGCTCCCGCATGGACGGCAACAACGTGAACCTCGACCGGGAGCTCGTCCAGCTCTCGCGCAACGCCGGCGCCTTCACCGAGCAGGCCGCGGTGCTGAGCCGGATGATCGCGATGCGTCGCGTCGCGATCGACGGGCGCGGGTAGGGGGCGTCGATGCCGACCCTCTCCGACGTCATGGACATCGCCGTGAGTGGCCTCGCCGCCCAGCGCGTACGGATGGCGACCACGGCCTCGAACCTCGCCAACGCCGAGACCACCCGCACTCCGGAAGGCGGGCCCTACCGCCGCCGCGATCCGGTCTTTCGCGCCGAGCCGGTCCGGCCCTTCGCCGATCGCCTCGAACGCGAGATTCGCTCGGTGCAGGTGCACGAGGTCGTGACCGACCAGCGGCCGCCCGTGCGTCACTTCGACCCCGGGCACCCCGACGCCGATGAGTCGGGATTCGTGCTGCGCCCGAACGTGAGCTCGGTCTCCGAGCTCACCAACATGATGTCGGCCAGCCGCTCGTTCGAGGCCAACCTCCTGATCATCCGCAAGACCCGAGAGATGGGGGACGCGGCGATGCAGATCGGTCGCTGATGGACGCGTTCGAGGGCATTCGCGCCGCGACCCCGCAGCTCCCGCGCACCGAGACGACGCCGACGGAGGCGACGTCGCCGCGTGTTCCCTTCGCGAGCCTCGCCGACCGCGCCACCGAGGCGATCCGCGAAGCCGACCAGCTGCAGAAGGACGCCGACCGCGAAGTCGGCGCCCTCGCCGTCGGCGAGGGCTCGACGGTGGAGACCATGGTCGCCCTCTCGAAGGCCGACCTCTCGTTGCGTCTGGTCGTGGCGCTGCGCAACCGCGCCCTCGAGGCGTACCAGACGCTGATGCGGATGCAGGTGTAGACGATGGCCGCACTCGATCTCGTCCAGCAGAGCGTGACCCAGTTCAAGGCGATGCCGCCGGGCCGCCAGGCGGCCCTCGCGGTCGCGGCCCTGGGCTCGTTGGCCTTTTGTCTGTGGATCGCGCTGGGGACGGGGAGCCCCCACTACCGCGTGCTCTACCGCTCCCTCGCCGAGGCCGACGCGGCCCGGGTCGTGGAGGCCCTCGGTGCCGAGCGGATTCCCTACCGACTCAGCGACGGTGGGAGCGCGGTCCAGGTCCCGGCGGGTCAGGTGCACGAGGCGCGGATCCGGCTCGCGGGCAAAGGGCTGCCCGGCGGTGCCGGTGCCGGTTTCGAGCTCTTCGACGAGCCGCGCTTCGGTACCACCGAGTTCGTCCACCGCGTGAACTACCGCCGCGCCCTGCAGGGGGAGCTCGCCCGCAGCGTCGAGCACCTCGACGCCGTCGAGCGCGCCCGGGTGCAGATCGCGATTCCCGAACCCTCGCCCTTCGTGGGCGAGCGCGAGCGCACCCCGAGTGCCTCCGTGGTGGTCCGTCTCGCGCCCGGCAAGGACCTCGCCCCCGACCGGGTGCGCGGGATCGTGCACCTCGTGTCCTCGTCGGTCGAGGCGCTCGTCCCCGAGCGGGTGAGCGTGGTCGACGAAGCGGGTCGTCTCCTCGCTCCGGCCGCCGACGCCGCCCTCGGCGCCAACGCCCCCAGCGCGCGCCAGCGTTACCAGAACGCCCTCGAGCGCGAGCTCGCCCAACGCGTGGAGGCGATGCTCGCCCGCACGGTGGGAGCCGAGCGCGTCGTCGCCCGGGTGCGCGCCGATCTCGAGTGGACGCAGACCGAGGAGACCGAAGAGCGCTTCGACCCCAACTCGCAGATCGAACGCTCCGAGCAGCGCAGTACCGAGATCGAGTCGGACACCCAGGGTGGTGGAGGCGGCGGCGGTCGGCCCGGGGTCGCCAGCAACGTCCCGGGCGGAGAGGGAGGCGCGCCGACCTCGGGGAGCGACTCCAACCGCACGACCGAGACGATCAACTACGAGCTCAGCAAGACGGTGCGTCACTCGGTGGAGCCCTTGGGCGGGATCAAGCGACTCACCCTCGCGGTCTTGATCGACGGCAAGCCCAACGCGGAGGGCGCCTTCCAGGCCTGGGAGGCCGAGTCGATCCAGCAGTTCGAAGAGCTCGCGCGTCACGCCGTCGGCTTCTCCGAGGAGCGCGGCGACCGCATCACCATCACCAACGCGCCCTTCCGAAGCTTCTCGGCCGAGGAGATCGGCGGCGGCGGTGGGTTCGCCCTGCCCCAGGGCGTCAGCGGGATCGCCGAGCACGTCATCCGGGTGGTGGGGCTCCTGGTGGCCCTCGTCTTCTTTGGCCGCCTCGTGGTGAAGCCACTCGCGCACAGCCTGCAGAGCTCGGGCGCGGATCCGGTCGCCGAGCGCATCGCCGTCCTCGAGGCGCGGCTCGTGGCCTCGGGAGCGATCCCCGACGAGGCCGCACTGCAACCGGGGACGGAACCCCCGGCGATCGCCGCCGCCCCGGGCCTGGGCGTCGGCGCGTCGAACCAGCAGGATCAGAGCCTGCAGGCGATTCGCAGCTGGCTGCGGGAGAGCTAGGTGGATTTCGAGACGCTCACCGGGCCCGAGAAGGCCGCCGTCGTGATCCTCACCCTGCCCGAGGACACCGCCCGGGAGTTCCTGGGGCAGCTCCGGGACGACGAGGTCGAGCAGATCCTCGCCGCGATCTCGCGTCTCGACGAGGTCCCGACCAAGCTGCAGGAGCAGGTCCTCGAGGAGTTCCACGCGTCGGTGGGGGCCGAGGAGCAGTCGCTCACCGGCGGTCGCGCCAAGGCCCTGGAGCTCGCCGGCGCCCTCGACGAGGAGCGCGGCGAGATGATCCTCGAGAAGCTCGGGCAGGACGAGCGACGGATCGACTGGACCCTGCGCGCCTTCGAGACGCCCTTCATCGCCGACGTCCTCCAGGACGAACACCCCCAGACCATCGCGCTGGTGCTGGCCCAGCTCCCCGCCGACCGCGGCGCCCAGGTGATCGAGGCGCTTCCCGAGACGATGCGGCCCGAGGTGGTGATCCGTCTGGCTTCCCTGCAGGAGGTGACCAACGACGTGATCGCTGGCCTGGAAGACGGGGTCGCGTCCCTCTTTGGCCACCGTCTCGCCTCGTCGGTGCGGGTCGGCGGCCGCGACGCCGCGGCCCAGGTGTTGAACCGCGTCCGCAAGGAGGACGGCGACGCGATCCTCGAAGGGCTCGACGACCGCGATCCCGACGTCGCCAGCCAGGTGCGACGCCGCATGCTCACCTTCAACGACCTCGCCGCGATCGACAATCGCGGCTTCCAGGTGCTGTTGCGCGAAGTCGCGACCGAGGATCTCGTGGTGGCCCTCAAGGCTGCCAACGACGAGATGAAGGAGAAGGTGTTCGGGAACGTGTCGTCCCGCGCCGCCGACCAGATCCGCGAAGAGCTCGAGCTGGCCGCGCCGCGCAAGCTCTCGGAGGTCGAGGCGGTACAGGACCAGATCGTCGAGATCGCGCGGCGTCTGGCCGACGAGGGCGGCATCCAGCTCGAGCTGGGAGAGAGCGACGATGTCCTCGTTTAATCCGGCCCGCGACGACGCGGCGGTCTTCGAGGCGCGCGCGCTCCCGAGCGCAGAGGGCTTCGAGCCCGCGCTGCTCCCCCGCGACGCCTCCGCGCCCGCCCGCGAGACGCAGCCGGTGACGGAGCCCGAGCCCGACGACGAACGCCAACGCGCCTGGCAGGACGGTTTCGCCGCAGCGCGCGCCGAGCACGCCCAGGAGGCCGCGGCTCGTCTCGATCCCGCGCTGCGCGCGCTCGCGCAGAGCGCTGACTCCCTCGATCGGCAGCGTCGTCGCTATCTCGCCGCCCACCGCGAGGCGGTGGTCGAGCTCGCCCTCCTGGTGGCGGAGCGCATCGTGGGGGAGGAGCTCGGCGTGCGTCCCGAGCGCGTCGCCGGGTGGGTGCGCGACGCCGCGGCGCAGCTCGAGCGGGTCGAGGACGGGACGCCGTTGCGGATCTTTCTCGCGCCCGACGACCTCGAGCCCGTGCGCGCCTGCGATCTCGAGCTCGCCGGGCCGGTGGAATGGCTGGCCGACCCCCGGCTCGCCCGCGGTGAGGCCCGGGTCGAGTCCGGGGCCAGCGCGGTGCGCGTCGGTCTCGAGGCGGGCGTGCGCGAGATGCGCCACAGCCTGCGCGGGGCGCTCGGCCAGGGAGGGGAGGGCGAGTGAGCGAAGCCCTCGACCGGCACTTCCTGGGGGCCTGTCGCGCCCGCGTCGCGAGCGCGACGCCGTGGCGCGCCGCCGGCCGGGTCCGCGCCTGGATCGGAATCGCGATCGAGGGCGAGGGCCTGGTGGGCGCGCGGGTGGGCTCGCTGTGCCGCATCG
>JANQRO010000399.1 GCA_028284525.1 Myxococcota bacterium
GCGTAGCGATAGCTACGGCAAGGAGTTCCAACGACGCATCCCGTGGATGCCCCCGCGCACGAACGGCATCAGGACTTTGGCGACACTACACTAGCCCCCCGCGCAAAGACGTTGCCGAGACCTTCGCGCCCCGGGGCGCACGCGCCGTCGCCTGCGATGCGCTAACGTGGGGGATGCACGACCCTCCCCCCTCTCTTGCCCTCCTGGGCCTCGCGATGTCGGTGGCGATCGCCGCGCTCTCTCTCGGTGCCGCATTCGGCTCTGCGGGACCCGGTGTGTGGCCCGCCATCGGGCTTGCGTGGTCCACGGCACTCCTCCTCGGTAGCCTCGTTGCCTTGGCGGCTCGGCGAGGCGCCAAGGGTCGGGGCCTGCTCCTGGGGTCGGCGGCGCTCACGCTGTCGATCGGTACCGGGCTCACGGCTGCCCTCCTGCAGGGTGTGCCCAGCACGTCGTCGTCGCTGTGGGGGGGGCTTCCGCCCGGGGCGGCTCTACTGATCTACGGGGTGGGCCTCCTTCCCGCGCTCGTCGTGCCCGTCGTGTACGCGCTGACCTTCGACCGCTCCACCCTGGGACCCGACGACCTCCAACGACTCCGCGACCTGCACGACGCGTCCGAGACGCGGGGTGGCCGATCGCCATGACACCTCGCTGGATCATCGGAGGTGTCGGCCTCGTCTACGTGCTCTCGATCGGGTGGATCGGTTACGCCGCGGCCCGCCGCACCCGGACGGCGCGCGACTTCTTCGCGACGCATCGGGGGATCGGCCTCCTGGCGCTGGCCCTGTCGACCATGAGTGCGTCGCTGTCGGGCTTCGCCTTCATCGGGGGGCCGGGGCTGGTCTACGGTCTCGGGCTCGGGGCCGTCTTCATCGTGCTCCCGGCCTGCGTCACCAACGCGCTGGCCGCCTGGGTGCTGGGCAAGCGACTCCGGCTCCTCACGGAGGTGCGCGGGGTGATCACCCTGCCCGAGGCGATCCGGGTGCGCTACGACTCCGCTCTGGCGCAGGGGCTGGCGGCTGTTGCGATTCTCGTGGCCGTGGTCGGCTATCTCGGGGCGAACGTGCTCGCACTGGGTGTGGCGATCGACGCCATCTTCGGCGTCGGGGTCGGACCGGGGATCTGGATCGGAACCTCCGTCGTGGTCGCGTACTGCGTCGCCGGCGGGATCCTCGCGGGCGTCTGGACCGACCTCCTCCAAGGGGCCTGGATGATGGCCGGCTCGGTGCTCGTCTTCGCGGTCGTCCTCGAGGTGGGGGGAGGGCTCGGGGGGCTGAGCCGCTCCATCCTCGCAGCCGATCCCACCTTCCTCGCTCCGTGGGGCAAGCTCTCTCCGCTGGCCGCCGTCGGCTTCTACTTCGTATTCAGCGTCGGGGTGCTCGGGCAGCCGCACGTGATGCACAAGTTCTTCATGCTCCGCGATCCGCTGCGCCTGAAGTGGTTTCCCGCCCTGGCCACGGCGGCGCTTCTGATGATGGTCCTCCTCTTCTTCGGCGTCGGGGTCGCGGTGAAGGCGCTCGAGATCCGGGGGGCCATACCACCGCTGGAGGTGAACGACGACGCGACGCCCACCTTCGTGCTGGGCTTCACACCCACCGTGCTCGCGGCCCTCGTCTTCTCGGCCGTGGCGGCGGCGATCATGAGCACGGTGAACTCCTTCGTGAACGTTGCCGCCGCGGCGATCACGCGCGACCTCCCGCAGGCGCTCGGCCGAAGCTGGTCGAACGAGTTGCGAGTGGGGCGTTGGAGCACCGTGGCCGTCTGCCTGTTCGCCGCCGGTGTGGCGGCGGCCTCCGACACCATGGTGGCGTTCCTCGGAATCTTCGGATGGGGCTTGTTCGCCTCCACCCTCGTGCCGGCCCTCGCGGTCGGGCTCAACTGGTCGGGCGCGACGCGGGAGGGGGCGATCGCCTCGATCGCGATCGGGTTGGGCGGCACGATCGTCCTCGAGGTGCTCGCCTACCTCGGAGCCTGGTCGTTTCCGGTGGGCGTGTCCGTATCGGCGGTCACTCTCATCGCGTCGCTGGGGGTGTTCCTCGTGGTCTCGATCGCGACGCGCTCCAGGCGACCGATGCCGGCGCCCGAGATCCAGGCCGTCATGGAGGCGTAGGCGGGATTCCGGGAAACCTGGTCCGAACGAGGTCCGTAAGGCCGGCATGAGCCCGAGGGCGGGGCGCGATCTCAGATGAGGACGGCGCATGGAGGCGGTCACGACGAACCGGTGGCGGGGTCGACTCTGGTTGCTCGGGGGTGGGCTCGTGGTGGCGGTCGGTCTCGTGATCGCAGCCCGGGTTCGACCCGACTGGCCGTGGTTTTCGCTCTGGCTCGTCGGACTCCTTGCCACGGTCGGTGCCCTCTCGGTGACCCGTGTGCGATCGGCGCTGGGTTTGTCTCCCTTCCGCGTCACCCTGGTGGTGCTCACCGGCGTTTCGCTGTTCAACCTGTTCCTCTTCCACGTCGAGACCCATCGGCAGCGCAGCGAGCGTCTCGAGATCGAGGGCGTCTGGTTCGACGCCAACAAGCCCGCGATCCGGGTCGGCGTCGGCGACGACGATCTCGATGTGCGGCTCGCGGGCTCCCTCTACGACTTCGATCGCTGGAGCTTGGAGCTGCGTCCCGTCGGGGATGAGCGATTCGCGGTCGAGGCGGTGAGCCAGGTCGACATGCTCCGGCTGCGGGCGGGGGAGGGATGGCGGCCCGGTGTGAAATCCGTCCTGGGTCGACCCCTCACCTCGACCCAGCCGGTGGCGACCGGTCTCGAGATCGGGGATTCGATCCGCCTCGAAGTCAGCCGCACGGGAGGGCCTCCGCGGATCGTCTGGGGCGACGCCGGCGCCCCGCTGAGCCTGGAGGATCCCTTGCTCGACCGCCGCCTGGGGCGGCAGCTCGCCGCGGGCCTGCCGCTGGCCGAGCTGGAGTGGGACGCGCTTCCCGACCGCGCGCTCGCCGAAGACCTCGCGATCACTCGTGTCTCGCCGGGCCGGCGCGTGGGGCGTCTGCGTTTGACGCTCCCCTCCTACCGATTGACGTCGCGCAGCGACGCCGGCGAATGGAACGGCGATGCCCCCATCTTCGTCCACGCCGGAGATACGCTCTGGATCCGGTCGCGCGCCAAGCGTTGGGCCATCGCGGTCGACCAGCTCTCGGGCGTGTCCCGCGTGGCGGCTCCCAGCGTGGTCCGCTTCGTGGAGCGGCCTCGGTCGTCCGGGTGGGCGCTGCCGTCGGCCGAGGCCTGCGGGCGTGACGCCGATCGATGCGCCGTCCTCTCGAGTCGCCCGCTACCGCCCCCGCAACCCCAGTTCGACCTCGCGGGGTTCGGGCTCGACACCGCCCGCTACTCGGTGTTGGCTCGGCTCGAGACCGACGCCGGTGGAATCCGCCTGGTTGGAGCGCGGGAGACCCATGCATTCGAGTACGGCGAGGTGGCGCCGTTTCCCGCGCGCGCCTCCGACCCCGACGACCCCGCGGCCGGGCTGCTTCTCCAGGTGCAGCGCGCGGCCGAGGGGCGCCGTAGCGCCGTGGCCCTGACCGTCTTCGGTCTCTTCTGCCTGATGCTCGGCGCGCTCCTGATCGCCTCGGGGGATCTTGCCATCTGGCGTGTCGGTTCGTCGCAGCGTCCTCATGCCCGTGCCCTGTGGGGACTGCTCAACGTCTTCATCGTCTTCCTCGGACTCCGGCTGGCCCTGGGCCTGAGAGTCGCCTACACCCCGCCGTTCTACGAGCGGGCCGCCGTGACCGCCGTCGGCATGTGGGTCACCTTTGCGGTGCTGATCGTCGGCCTCGCCCGGTGGCCGTCGTGGAGCCCACGCCTCTGGCGACTCGTGCGGCGTCTCGAGCGGCCGGTGTCCAACCTGTTCCTACCGGGCGTGCGGGCCGACGAGCCGACGGGTCCGGGCACCAGCTTCACCCTCGTCGGCGAGTCCGAAGAACGCCTGGAGGCCGAGCGGCGAGCGCGAGGTCGGGGATGGATCGGCGCCGTGCTCTTCGTGCCGGCACTCGGCGGCCTGCTGTGGCAGCGCCCCGCTGCGGCTGCTGGGGTCTTCGTGGCGGCCGCCGCACTGGCGGGGTGGGTGGCCATGGGGATCGCTCGCCGGCGGGGCGGGCACTGGCCGCTCAACATGTATCCGCTGCGCGTCCTCACCGCCGATGCGGAGACGAATCGTCCCTCGGTCGCCTTCGCGCTGACCGCTGGAGCATCGATCGTCCTCGTTCTCGCCATGCACGCGCCGCTCCTGGCGGTGGCGCCCGTAGCGGCGTTGCTCCTGCTCTTCGGTGTGGACGGCCTCGCTCGTCTGGGCGATCCGCAATCGGGCACCGAGCGGAGGGGATGGCTCGTCGCCGCGGCGGCTGGTGCCATGGTCGTCGTCGCGGCGCTGCTCTTCGCGGCGCCCGCGATTCCGGCGGCCTCGGTGACCGTGGCGGCTCTCGCGGGCGTGGCTCTCTGGTTGCGGCGACCGGTCGAGGCCGGGGGCCCCCGGCGGATCGCCGGAGCCGTCGCGGCCTTCGACGACTTGCGCACGGCGGTGTTGTCGGGGGTGGGGTGGATCGGTGTGTTGATCGTCCTCGCCGGCCTCGTGTTCCTGAGCACACAGGCGATTCCGCCCTTCGTGCGGTTCGCCCTCGTCTTCACCCTGTTCCTTCTCGCGATTCGGGCGGGACTGGCCTGCAATCGAGTCCTGAACGAGGGCACGCGCTGGGGACGCGTCGAGGCGCTCGCGCTTCTCGGCATCCCGGTGGGCGTCCTCCTCGTCTTCATGCTCTTCGACTTCGGGCTCGGGCTGGTTTTCTTCGTGCCCATGTTCATCACGGTGCTCCTCAGCGCTCGGGTGGACCGATTGCCCGGTACGCTCACCCTGGCGGCGGTCGCGGTCGTCGCGCTGATCGGGATCGCCGCCGGCTCGGTCCTGCGTCCCTCCCTCGATGCCGTCCAGGCGGCCTCCAACCCCACCGCCTTCGACGAAGAGTTCCGTGGCGTGGGGAATCCCCTGGTCGACGCTTTGCGCGCGGCGGGCCTGGGCGGGCCGATCACCCGTGCCACCGTGCGCAGCATCGCCGCGTCGGAGCCGGCTCTGCTCGAAGACGCCTTGGCGTTGGCCGGTCCGTCCGACGCGCTCGTCGCCGCTGCTCCGTCGCTCGAGCAGGTGTGGGGTGGACGCGCCTACGCCGCGAGCGGTTGGACGGGGACGGGCTTCGCCGGCACGACGCTACTCGGGCGAGGCATCCCGACGGCGGTGTCGTTTGCCGAAAACACCTTCTCGGTTTTCGTGCTTTCCGAGCACGGGGCCCTCGGCGGGTTGGCCGTTCTGCTGGCCTATCTCTCACTTCTGGCCGTGGCGGGCTTGTGGATCGTGCGCGTGCACGGCTCGGTGCAGGACACCCCGCTGGGCCTCGCGGTCGTCGCCCTCACCGTCGGCGGCGTGGCCTGGCTGACGCTCCCCGCGGCCTACGTGGCCGCGTCGAATCTGGGCGTCGTGCCGCTCACGGGGCAGAACATGCCGTTCCTCGGGCTCAACTCCTGGGCCGACGTCGTGCTCGTGTGCGGTCTCGCCACGGGCATTCTCTCGGGTCTCGCCGCCATGGATGCGGCGGAGACCGACCCGATGAACCGGAGGGCGGCATGAAGACCCACGCGACGAAGACCGGACGCGGCCTGCTGTGGATCGTGTCGGGCCTTCTCGCTTCGACCGCAGCCGCCTTCGTCGCCGTGGGGGTGGCCGTGGTGCAGGGGAGCACCGACGTGCAGGTCCGTTCCGGCCTCGACTACGAGCAGTTCCTCGGCTCGGTCGACGAGCTCCTCGACCGGGGTCGCGCCGACACTCTGGTGGCGTTCGCCCGGCTCACCGCGACGCTCGGCGACGGTCGTTCGGTGCCGTGGGACACCCTGGAGCTGCGCCCCGGCGCCGACCGGTTCCCGAGTCTGCGCCCAGGCGGGTTCCTCTACGACCAGCTCCGCGCCTACAACCGATTCCAGCGGGAACGGGTCGCGCTGGCGGCCGATCGGCCGGAGTGGTTCGATCGCCTCTCGGCCTACAATCCCTCGATCTTCCGCGGCTACCGCGATGGCGCGGGCGAGCGACGGCTGACCCGATCGGCGGCGGCGTGGAGCCTTCGGGTGCCGTCGCCATTCGACGGGCGCTGGCGCGGCGAAGTACGGGCGAGCGACGCCCGGCGGGGTGCGGGTTTGATGGGGCCGGGGGTGGCCATGTCCCTTCGGCGACCTACGCGCCTCTTCCGTTTCGTAGACGGGCGCCGCCAGCGCTGCGAGTTCGAGCCGGGGGCGATGGAGGTGCGCGCGTTCTGCCTCTCGGAACAGCGGCGACCCCAGGCGACCTTCCGCATGGCCGACGAGGATCCCACGCCGCGCACGGCCATCGCGGGGTGGTCGGAGCTCTGGGTGGATGGCGGGCGGGTGTCCCCCGGTGACTCGACACCGGTCCGCGAAGGCAGTGTCCTTCAGCTGGATCCGCTCGAGCCCATGCTTCTGGGGGAATTGTGGGAGGGCGTGCTCTCCAGCGAGCAGTGGGTCAACGGACGCGGACGGCGGGTGGGCGCTCTGCCTCCGCCGCTCGACGTCTTCGCGTCCCTCGACGATGCCGGGGCCGCCGCCCTGGGGGCCGACTCGGACGCCCCCGTCGAGGTGAGCGTATCGGCTGGCGCGACCGTCGAGCTGACGGCGCGACTCCAGCGCTTCGTCGACACCCGCGTCGACCTTCCGGTCGAAGCGGCGATGGTCATTCTGACGCGCGTGCCCGATGGCGAGATCGTGGCGTTGGCCGAGGTCGGGCGTCGGGGCTCACCGGGCCGGAGCACGTTGATGGAGCCGGTGGCCCCGGGTTCGGCCGTGAAGCCCCTGATCGCCGCGGCGGTTCTTTCGCAACGACCAGAGCTGGGGTCCCTCGAGATTCCGGCGCGCTCGGGTGACGTCCGGAGTGTGATGGGACTTCCCCCGGTGTCGTCGCGCCGCGCGATTTCGTCGACCCTCAACTGTGGGTATCCGGCCAGCGGATGGATCGGGCTCCGCCACTTCCTGCGCTGCTCGAACAACGAATTCGCCGCATCGATCACGGTGGCCGGTATCCTCCCGGCCGACAGTTGGGGGCGCCTCGGACCCGCGGAGTCGACGGATGCGCCTCGCCCCGGGGGCTTCCGGCTCTCGGGATCCCGCTGGGCGGGAGCCAAGGAGGGATCGGGCTGGCCCGGCGGGGTGGCGCGCGGCCAGATGGAGCGGTCCCTGCTGCTC
>JANQRO010000404.1 GCA_028284525.1 Myxococcota bacterium
GCGTAGCCGCACTCCGCGCTCGCCGGGCTGTTCGAGCCGAAGCCGGTAGCGAGTCTGGCATTTCGGGCAGGCCGCAATCATGCGCTCTCCTACGGGGTGGCCGGCAGGCGCTCGAGGGCGAGCCCCGCCTCCTTGAGAACTGGCTCCAAGGGACGGGTGTCGGGGACGGTGCCGCGACGAATCGCGTTGTCACCGTACAGCACCGCCACCAGGGTGCCGCATCGCTCGATGGGCGCGATGAAGGCTTCGTCGGGGCGTTGCGCGCCGAGCCCTCCGAAGAGCGCGTGGTCGCCGTCACCGCTCGGCGCCGCGCGCAGGGCGCACCGGGTCTCCGCCACCTTGCGCAGCCACGCAGACTCCTCGAGGGCGAGGGCCGTGGACGCGTCGACCCGCTCGCAGTCCTCGTCCGCCTGGTGGCGAATCCGGGCTCCGACACCGGTGGCCTCTTCGGCGTCGATCGTGAAGAGGGCCGTCCGCTCGAAGCCCTCGGAGGCGAAATCGAGCAGACCCTGCCAGACTGCGTCGAGACTCGATGCGTGACGCAGCATGTCGCGAGCCGACTTCCACTTCGCGCGCCACGGATCGGGGGAGAGCTCGACCGGCTCGAGCCCCTGCATCTGCGCCAACGCGATCCGCAGGCGGTCGGCGAGATCGGTGCGCTGGGCCTCGGCGCGGGGATCCGAGAGCACCGTGGGGTCGGGACGGACCGCGACGGCATCGGGCTGGGAGTCGTCGGGCAGGCCGCCGGGCGCGTTCGCGTCGTGGGTCAGGAGCAGCACGAGCTGCGTCGGAACCTGGGCGCGCAGTCGCGCCGCGATCGCGGCCCAGTCGGCGGCGCCGCTCACGGGATCCGGCGGCGTCGCGGTCGTGAGGAGAGCGACCGCGGATTGACCGCGCAGGAGGTACTGGCGGATCCGCGCTACCGCCTGCTCGGATCGCTGGAGGATGTGCACGCGGATGCCGAGGGGATCGAGGGCGCGCTTGATCCACTCGAGGGTGGCGAGGTCCGCGTCGACGGCGACGACGGGAAGGGACGATGCGGACGCGCCCCCCGTGGACTCGGGAGCGCCGAGATCCGCCGAGGCGGCATCCGGGTCGCCCGGTGCGGACGCGACATCCGGGGCGCCGGATGCGGACGTGGGATCCGGTTCGCCGGAAGCCGTGGACAACGGATCCCCGGCGCGCGCTCCGTCCGGGGTCCGACCCCTCTCGTCTTCGTCCTCGGCGGCGGGGACGCTGTGCCGTGCGACCGCGGCGTCGAGATCAGCGAAGGGGTCGTTCTCGTCGGGACTCGCGGTTTGTGCCGCGCTGTCGGAGGAGCCGTTGGCCTCGTCGAGGCGGCGGGCGGCTTCGAGGGCCAGGAATTGCGGATTGACGCCTTCGGAGAGAAGCGGCTCGTGGTCCTCGGTGTCGGACTCGGCCCTCCCGAGATCGAAGCTGAACTCGCCGCTCTCCCAGGCGAAGACCCGCGTGATCACATCGTCGAGGTGGCGGCGAAGCAGGGGCCCGAGACCCTCCTCGTCGAGACAGCCGAGCTCGACCAGCGCCTGACCCACGGCGGCGCCCGACGCGCCGGTCGCCTCGAGCATCTGCTCGAGGGCGGTCTCGCTGAGCAACCCCTGGGCGACGGCGTAGCGACCGAGATCGGGGCCCCCATCGCCCTCGAAGGCGCCGCGGATCAGCCCCGCGTCGAAGACGATGCGCACCACCACGCCGTCGTGGCGCAGGCGCAGCACCCCGGACTTCCTCGAAATCCCGGCGATCTGGAAGATCTCGCCGAGGCCCAAATCCTCGAGGTTTCCGACTAGGCTCACGGCGACTCCACCCGGGGGTCAGCGGACCGGTGCTGCGAGATCCCGCGCGGGGATCTCCGAGCTTCCCAATCGGGTGAATCGAGGCCCACCTTGACCCCTGCGACCCGCGCAGTCGTCGGGGAGCCGGACTACTGGGCTCTGCGGATCACGGGGGCGGCGGGGGTGGCCTCCCGGGAGGCCCGGGCATCTACGGCACTGAGTCGCAGGGGGGCGCCGCCGCGAGGACGCCGGGCGACGGCTCGCTCGACCGCGACCCGCCAGCGCAGGCCCTCGTCCCCCGGGACGCAGAGGCGCAGGGTGAGTGGTTCTCGCGCCGCCTCGAGTACCGCGCTGAAACCCTGGAGCACCGCGGCCGCGGCCCCGTCGGGGGTCACCGCGGGCCCCGCAAACGCGAGATCCCAGGCGACGTCGCCGGCGCGCAGCTCGAGCACGCGTTGCGCCGCCTCGGCCGTGAAGGTCGCGAGCCGGGAGGTGTCGAAGCCGCGGCTCTCCCCGAGCGCGCCCACCAGCACCCGGGGGGTGCCGAGCCGGCCTTCCCCCGAGAGCAGCGCCCAGCGTCCGGCGAGCCGGCCCTCGTGGAGCAGTGCTCCCAGGCGGCCGCACAGACGCCAATCGACGAGACCGGCCCCCCCGCGCAGCGGCCGCTGGTCGTCGAAGACGCCGACCACTGCGCAGGCGCTCTCCACGCGGTGGAGTGCGTCGTCCCGCACCTCGACCGCGAGCTCGGGCACCCCGGGTTTCACGGGGCCTCCCGCAGCGCGGCGATGGCGTCGAGCACACCGTTCACGAAGCGCGGCGAGGGGTCGTCGCCGAAGCGGTGCGCGAGCTCGAGGGCCTCGTCGATGGCGATCTCGGGCGCCGTGCCGGTGAAGCGCAGCTCGTAGACGCCGAGGCGGAGCACGTTGCGATCGACGATGGCCATCCGTTCGAGTCGCCAGTGGGTGGCGTGGGCCTCGATCTCGCCGTCGATCGTGTCCCGGTGCTCCATCACCCCGTGCACCAGCTCCTTGGCGAAGGCGCGGGCGCCCTCGGGCAACTCGAAGTGGGTGCAGGTCGCGGCGAGGGCCTCTTCGACGTCGGGGGTCCCGCCCTTGGCCGCGACGACGTCGAGGGCGTAGAGCACCTGGAGCGCGGCCTGCCGCGAGCGACGCCGTGACGCGACGGGATGGCTCACGACCGTACCCCGGGACCGGGGGGGGTCGAGGGCGAAGCCGGCGGCAGCGTCGGCACCAGACGCGCCATCTCCAGCGCGGCGAGGGCCGCTTCGGCGCCTTTGTTGCCGTGGGCGCCGCCAACCCGATCCCAGGCCTGAGCGATGTCGTCGGTGGTGAGGACGCCGAAGGCGATCGGGACGCCGCTCGCGACCGACGCTTCGCGCACGCCGTCGGTGACGGCGCGACAGACATAGTCGAAGTGGGGCGTCCCGCCGCGAATCACGCTCCCGAGGGTGATCACGGCGTCGACCTCCCCCGACGCCGCGATGCGGCTGGCGGCCAGGGGGATCTCGAAGGCACCCGGTACCCAATAGAGCGCGATCGCGTCGGCGTCGGCGCCGCGCGCGATCAGCTCCTCCACACAGCCCTCGATCAGACGCGTCGAGATCAAGTGGTTGAACCGCGACGCGACCACGGCGAAACGCAGCCCGGACGCCGAGCGGCTGATGGGCGCGCTCATCGTGGCCGTCCCCGACGCGGCGGGGCCTTGAAGTGCGCTTCGAGCAAGAGGTCGTCTCCCAGACGCCGGGTGCGCGCGATCTCGAGACCCGGCGCCCGTCGGAGCTGCTTCACGCCGAGGCCCGCGAGCGCCGGGTGCGCGTCTCCTCCCAGGAGTGTAGGCGCGGCGAACCAGAGCAGCTCATCGGCGAGGCCGGCGCGCACCAACGCGGCCGCCAGCCCGGCGCCGCCTTCGCAGAGCACCGTGCCGGGCCCTTCCCGCGCGACGGCGCGCAACACGCTCCGCAGCGAGAGTCCGTCGGCGCCGCGCCGCAGGGCGGAGACACGCACCCCGCACGCCTCGAGAGCGCGGCGCCGCGTCGCCGGAGCCGACGTCGCGCAGAACACCCAGGTCGTCTCGGGGTGGCCGTCGCTGAACAGCCGCGC
>JANQRO010000414.1 GCA_028284525.1 Myxococcota bacterium
CGATGCGCGAGATCTGCTCCCCGATCCCCGTGAGCCGCGCCGCGATCAGTCCGTCGCCCGACTGGAGCACGGGCTTCAGGAACTCCCCCATCGCGAGCGCCGCATCCTGGAAGCGCTGTCGCACCGAGCTGTCGTCGCGGTCGATGGCCTCCTGAAAGCGCACGGCGTCGAAGGTCATGAGCCCGTCGCGGTCGAAGCGCAGCCCCAGGTCCGAGAGGTAGCGGAAGGGATCGCCGTCCGCGCCGTAGCGAGCCCCGAGGGCGCCGCGGATGCCGCTCTCGATGCCCCGCAGGACCGGGTCGCCGGAGAGTGGGCCGGAGGTCTCCGTGAGCTCGTTCACCCGACTCTGGTCGTTGAAGAAGTTGCGGAAGCCGTTGTAGGCGTCGGCGAACTCCTGGAGCGCCTCGCCCATCGCGCTGTAGTCGCGGTCGATGGTGATCGTCGTCGTCCCGGGGGCGGTGAGCTCGAGGGTCACGCCGTCGATCAAGTCGGCCACCGTGTTCGCCGGGCGCACCACGTCTACCCCGAAGACCCGGAGGGCCGCGTCGGCTGCAGCCTGACCGGCGCTCTCGTCGATCAGGTCGGTGCCGTCGGTGAAGGCCTCGGTCACCGTGATGTCGTGGGCCGCGCCGGTGTTCGCCCCGGCGATGACCAGCCGGAAGCCGCCGCTGCCATCGTCGAGGACCGAGGCCTGGACGCTGCCATCGTTGTCTTCGTGGACGTTGACCGCGTCGCGCAGCCCGTCGAGGGAGAAGCCTCCTGTCGGGACGGTGACGACGATGGGGGCCGCACCGCCGAAGTCGACCGTGACGGTGTCGCCGGCGTTCCCGAAGACGTCGGTCGTCGTGTCGGAGCGCGCGTTGGTGACCACCCGCGCCGCCGTGGCGAGGGTCACGACCTCGACGTCGAAGCTCCCGGGGGTGGGCGAGCCGGTCGCCTCGGCGCGGAGCACGGTGTCGTCCCCGGCGTTCGCTGCAAAGCGGAAGAACTCCTCGTCGAGGGAAGGCCCCTCGAGGGTGCTGTTCAGGTTGTCGAGCCCCGCGGCGGCGTCGCGCAGGGCGGCGAGACGGGTGTTCAGATCCTGGACCAGACCGTCTTCGTTCTGGAGCTGGGACTTCTCGCGCTCGAGGCGATCGATGGGGAGACGCTCGATCTCGATCAGCGCCTCGACGAGTGCACCGGTGTCGAGGCCGCTCGCGAGACCCGAGAAGGTGATCGGGGGCGACGCCATGGCCTCCTATCGGCAACGACAAGGGCCCGCCCGAGCGGGGGAAGCTCGGACGGGCCCCTCGGGTCGAAACCCGAATTGCGGAGTGGCCTTGCCCTACTGGAGCAACGCCAGCGCCGACTGGGACGACACGTTGGCCTGCGCCAGCACCGAGATCCCGGCCTGCTGCAGCACCTGGTAGCGTGTGAGCGCCGCCGTCTCGGAGGCGACGTCCACGTCGCGGATCCGCGACTCGGCGGCCGACGCGTTCTCGACGGCCACGCTGAGCGACCGGATCGTCGACTCGAGCCGGTTCTGCGCGGTACCGAATTGCGCGCGCAGGGTCGTGATCTGGTTGATCGCGCTGTCGAGAAGCGGCAGCGCACCGCTGGCACCGGCGATCGACGCGATGTCCAGGGCCTCGATCCCGACGCCCGTCGCGGTCGCATCCACACCCGTGACCGTGATGCGGTCGTTGGCGGTCGCGTCGATGCCGACCTGGAAGGTCACCGAGCCGGCCGTGGCGTTGAGCAACGCCGTGCCGTTGAACTCGGTCACTTCTGCGACCCGCGAGATCTCGCCGATCAGGGTCTGGAACTCGTCGTTCAGGACGGCGCGCTCGGAATCCCCGAGGGTTCCGTTGGCCGCCTGCACCGCCAGCTCGCGCAGACGAATCAGAATCCCGCTGGTCTCGTTGAGAGCGCCTTCGGCGACCTGCAGGAGCGACACGCCGTCGTTGGCGTTGCGCTGGGCCTGCGCGAGACCGCGAATCTCCGCGCGGAAGCGCTCGGAGATCGCGAGACCGGCGGCGTCATCGGCGGCGCGGTTGATCCGCAACCCCGAGGACAGACGCTCGAGCGAGCGGTTCAGCTGCACCGTGGTGTTCACCAGGTTTCGCTGCGCGTTGATCGACGCAACGTTCGTGTTGACTCGAAGTCCCACTTCTATTCCTCCGTGAGTGTTCCAACGTCGCCGTCGATCCCTGACGGCGCGGGCACCGGAAATTGCAATCGCAATGCCACGAGAAGCGCGGGTTTTGGGCTCGGGGAAAGCCCGGAGACACCGAGACCGACCCGGGGTCGCGGCGCTCGGGCCGGGCATGCCCCTTTGTTGCCGGGCGCCCGCCCCCGCCCTTCCGCACCGGCCCCCGCGGTCGCGGTTTCGAATTGGAACTCGCGTTTCAAGCTGAGTGCCGCAGAGCGTCGCCGCGCTAGGGAAAGGCCGGGGAAACGGGCATCGAACTTGCTCCCTTCCCGCGTATGTCCCCGTCCTCGCCCGTCGAGGTACGCGCCCCGTCCGCCGGGGAGCGCGACGCGCTCTACGCGTGGCTGAACCACGGGTTGCGTCGGGGTGCATGGCGTCGTCTGGAGCGCGAGTTCCCGACCGTCGCCGAGCGTGGACCGCTCTCGGGCCACATCGTCGCGCTCCACGGCGAGCGCTTCGCCTCCCACGCCCTGGCGCACACCGCCGAGCTCCACGCCGGTCCCCATCGCTTCCGGGTGGGGATGATCGGCATGGTCTACACCGACCCGGAACGTCGCGGAGGGGGGCTCGCGCGGCGTTGTATCGACGCCGCGGTGGCGGAGATCCGCCGCCAGGGCGCAGGGCTCTGTCTGCTGTGGAGCG
>JANQRO010000463.1 GCA_028284525.1 Myxococcota bacterium
CTCGTGAGCGTGGTCGTGCTCGCTGTCGATCCAGGGCCGGGTGTAGCGACGCACGAAGTCGATCGTGTCCGCGAGGGCCGCCCTCGCGATGCCCGCGTCGACGGCGGCGTGGAGGAGCTGGGCGACGGGACCCATCGGCGTCGGTCGGTCGAAGGCGGCCTGGTGGGGAATCACCTCTGCGACGTCCACCTCGACGTCTTCGAGGAAGACCGACCCGCTGGCCGTGGTGCGCTGACCAAAGCTCGACCAGTCGTCGATCACGGTCAGCCCGGTGCGGTCGCGGGGCACGATCGCCACGACGAAGCGACCCGCGTCGTCGATCGCCACGACGGGCACCCGGTGGGCGAAGAGGGCCCCGGTCGAGTAGAACTTGCGGCCCTCGAGGCGGTAGGTCGGACCCACCCCGTGGAGACGCGTCTTCAAGTCGAGGGGCGTCCGGGTGCCGACCTCGGTGAAGGCGTTGCCGAAGCGTTCACCGTCCAGCACGGCGTCGAAGAAGTGCTTCTTCTGCTCTTCGCTGGCGTCCAGGCGGATCGCCTCGATCATGTAGAAGTGGTTCTGGGTGAGCTGGCCCAGGGGCGCGTCGCCCGCCGAGACGATGGCCACGGCCTCGGCGAGGGTCGCGTGGTCGACTCCGGCACCGCCGTAGGCCGCGGGGATGCTGATCCCCCAGAACCCACTCTGGGAGAAGCGGTCGATCTCGGCGAAGGGGAGCCGCCGTTCGCGGTCGCGTTCGGCGGACTCCCGGACGAAGTCGGCGGCGAGGGCGCGGGCGAGCTCCAGGGCCTCGGCGCCGTCGCGGATCCGGCGCGCCGGCTGGGCGGGCCGGGGCAGCGGGGGGACGGGATCGCCCTGTCCCACCGATGCGGCAATCGAGGTCGACGACTCGCCCATCGCTACCACGGACGGCGGCAGGTCGCCGCCGGATGGGGCGCGGCCAGACGCGGCCCCTTGCCGGGGAAGATCTTCTCGCGCAGGGTGCCGGGGGCGTACTCGCTCTGCATTCGGCCGCGTTGCTGCAGCACCGGCACCACACTGTCGATGAAGTCTTCGAAGCTCCCGGGGAGCACCGAGTAGGCCAGGTTGAAGCCGTCCACGCCCGCGTCGATCCAATCCTCGAGCTGGTCGGCGATCTGCTCGGGGGCGCCCACCAGCACCGGGCCCGCGCCGCCGAGGCCCACGTACCGCGCGATATCGCCCACCGTCCACTGTCTCGAGGGATCGGCCTGGCTGAAGCTGTGGAGCATGGTGCGGATGGCGTTGGTCTCGATGTACTCGACGGGCTGGTTCGGATCGAGGGCGCTGAGGTCGACCCCGGCCCACCCCCCCATGAGCGCCATCGAACCCTCGTAGCTGGTCTGCTCGAGGTACTCGTCGCGGAGCTTGTGCGCCGCCTCTTCGGTGCCCGCGGTGATCACCTTCATGTAGGCGAAGCCCTTGATGTCGTCCGGTTTGCGCCCCCGTTTGGCCGCCTGCTCGCGCACTCCCTTCACGTAGTTCCCGGCGATCTCGGCCGTGGATCCGATCACGAAGACACACTCGCCGTGGATCCCGGCGAACTCCGTGCCGCGCGACGAGGAGCCCGCCTGGAAGAGCACCGGCGTGCGCTGTGCCGAGGGCTCGGAGAGGTGGCACCCCTCGAACTTGAAGAACTCGCCCTGGTGGACGATGTCGCGGATCTTGTCCGGATCGGCGTAGATCCCGCGCTTGCGATCCTGGACGACGGCGTCGTCGGCCCAGCTGTCCTCCCAGAGCTGGTAGCAGAGCCGGCAGTACTCATCCGCCATCTCGTAGCGGACGTCGTGGTCGGGAAGGCCGCCGTGGCCGTAGGCGCGACCGGTACTCTCGAGGTAGGAGGTCACGATGTTCCAGGCGGCCCGACCCCGGGTCAGATGATCGAGGGTGGTGATCTGGCGGGCGAAGGTGAAGGGGTGCGCCTGGAGCACCGAACTCGTAAAGCCGAAGCCCAGGTGCTCGGTCACCGCCGCCATCGCGGGGATCAGGAGCATCGGGTCGTTCACCGGAATCTGGGCGGCGCTCCGCACGGCGGCGTCGCGGCTCCCGCCGTAGACGTCGTAGGTGCCCACCACGTCGGCCAGGAAGATGGCGTCGAACTTTCCGCGCTCCATCAGCTTGGCGAATTCGATCCAGCCATCCAGGTCCTTGTAGTCGACCATGTGGTCCTCTTCGCGGACCCACAGACCGGGCGACTGGTGCACCACGCAGTTCATGTGGAAGGCGTTGAACAGCATCCGGGGCTTTGTCGTCAAACCCTGTTCTCCTCTGGCGAGCCCGGCGATCATAGACCGTCACCAGCGGGGCCTCGAACCCCGCGCGCGGGAGGAACATGGCTGGCAGACGACGGGCCCGAGGTGGAGGCGGAGGGGCGGCGCGCGCGCTCGCGGAAGTGGAGCGCAGGCTCCGAAGCGCGGCGCGGGGGATCTCGGCGCCGGCGGTCGCCGCTCGGGCGCGCATCGTGCGGCCCGCCCTGCCGCTCCTGGGGCTCACCGTCCCGGCCCAGCGCAAGCTCTTTCGCGCGGGCTACGCGTTCTCGGACGCCCCGGCACGGATGCAATACCCGATCTGGGACCACATCTGGCGCCACGCGCGCACCCACGAAGCCAAGCTCCAGGCGCTGCTCTTTCTGGGGACCTTGCCGCGGATCCCAGAGCGCGACGCGTTCGATTCCTTTTGGGAGCTCACGCGGAGCTGGGCAGACGGGATCGATGCCTGGGACCAATCCGACGAGCTCTCGAAGGTCTACTCCTACCTCCTCGAGGCCGCGCCCGGCCGGGTTCATCCACAGCTCGTCGCCTGGAACCGCGACGCCAATCCGTGGAAACGTCGCCAATCGATCGTGAGTCTCTTCTGCTACGCGCAGCTCCACCGCAAGCACCCGCCGGTCGCGAAGGTATTGCCCCTCGTGCGCGCACTCCTCGACGACCCCGAGCGCTACGTGCAGAAAGGGGTGGGCTGGACCCTGCGCGAGACCTACAACGTCTACCCCGAGCGCGCCCACCGCTTCGTGCTGCGTCACGCCGCGGACCTGCACCCCGACGCGTTCTCGGCCGCCTGCGAGAAGATGAGCGCCGCGGAGAAACGAGCCGTGAAGGAGCGCCGCAAGAAACGGCCCCGCGGCCGCTCCAGGACCGCGGGGGCGTCTCGCACCCGCTCCCGGGCCGGGGCTTAGTCGCCCCGCACCAGCCGCACCGTCTGGCGCTCCACCGGCCGGGCGAAGAGGGTCTCCGCCAGCGAGTCCCCGGTGGCCTCCGGCTCGACGTAGCGCCCCTCGAAGGAGAGTTCGACCTCGTCCTCGGCGAAGGGATACGGTGCAAAGACGTAGGCCGCTTCCCCGACCGGCTCGACGCGGACCTTCGTGTCGCGCTCGGCGTCGAGGGGCACGTGGGTGAAGGTCTCCTCCGAACGCTCCGCCGCCGGCGTGCAGTGGAAGTAGAGCGCCGCCGTGTCGAAGAACTGGAGCTGCTTGTAGCACTGGAAGAGACGGCCCTCCTCGACCCACCCCGCCGTCGCGGGGTCGGCGGAGAGCGCCTCCACGAGCCGTTGCTGGCGGGCGCGCTCCCCGTCGAGCATGCGGTCCGCCCGCTCGCGGTGCGCGTCGGCGAGCGCGTCGAGGAGGACCTTCTCGGACATGCCGTAGCGGCCGTTGTAGAGCCCCCAGCTGTGCATGCTCGAAAGAAGCCCGCAGAAGGGGTGTCGACGCGTGTTGAACTCGGGCGACGCCGCGCTGGTCTCGACGATCCGTTCGAAGGGCGTCTGGACGAGGTGGTAGGGCAGCCCGGTCTCGGGGTCGCGGAGCGCCTGCGCGTCGAGTTCGCGCCAGCCCGCATCGTGGTGCGAGACCACGTAGAGCATCTCGTCCCGCGGCTCGACGGGCTCGAAGCGCTCGTTGCCAAAGACCCGCGCCAGGGCCCCGGCGAAGGCGGTGTGCTGGTCCATCGTGATGACAAAGGCGGGCTGCCCGTCGGGACCGGGTTGGACGATCATGACGTCTCCCTCCCTCCATCGAACGAGAGGGTCCCGACAGCGTATCGGACCCGGCGTGGAGCGGAGCACTTGCGGAGGAAACCCATGATCTCGACACGAATCGCCGGCGCCCTCGGTGTCCTGTGTCTCGGCGCGACGCTCGGCTGCGGCGGGGGCGAGGGCGGTGCGGAACGCGTCCGCACCGACCCGGATTTCTACGCCCCCTTCCGGATCTCGCAGGCGATCCGCGCGGGGAACCTGCTCTTCGTGTCCGGACAGGCCGCCGTCGACGAGAGCGGCGCGGTCGTCGGCCCCGGCGACTTCGACGCCCAGGCCGAGCAGGTCTTTCGCAACCTCGACGCCGTGCTGCGCGCCGGCGGGAGCGACCTGTCCCGGGTGGTCAAGGTGACGATCTACGTGACCGACATGGCGGTCTTCCCGAAGATCCTCGAGCTTCGGGAGCGCTACTTCACCAAGCCCTACCCCGCCGACACGATCGTCGAGATCGCGGCGCTGGGTCTCCCGGAGCTGGTCCTCGAGATCGACGCGATCGCCATCGTCGACGGGACGATCGCCGACGCCTCGGGCTAGGCGTGGCGTCGCGTCGCGCCCGCTAGGCGGCGAGGGCCGGGAGCTGGAGCGGCTCGGTCTCCCAGCTCTGGATCTCGGGGAGACACTTCTCGGCGAAGAGACGCAGGCTCGCCTCCGCATCGGCGTAGGGCATGCCGCCGTAGCTGAAGCCCGGCATCACGGCGTTGGCGCCGATCATCGTCCGGATCTTCTCGAACTTCTCGAGGACCTGGGTCGGGGTCCCCCACGGCATCAGGTTCACGAAGTCGTTGATCGCTCCCTCTTTCCCGTGACGCTCGAGGTACTTCGTGATGTTCGTGTAGAACTCGTAGCCCTTGACCCCCTCGTGGGGCGCTTTGTCGAACTCGTAGTGTCGCATCACCGACGCGTAGTTGGCGCCGATCCACTGGCGGGCCATCTCCTCGGCCCGGTCGGCGCTCTCGTCGCAAAAGACGTTGCCGCCGGAGAACGGAGGCGGCGGCTCGCCGCCGTTGGTCTTGCGGTAGACCTGGTCGTACTGGGCGAGGTCCTCTTGCACCACCTTCCAGGGCTTCTGCGGGATCACGAGCACACCGATCCCGAGCTCGGCCATCAGCGGCATCGACTCGGGGGAGACCGCGGCGGCGTAGGTGCGCCCGCGGAACGAGTGGGCGGGCTTGGGCCGGATCTCGCGACGGGGCTGCTTGCCGAACTGGTTGTCGTACTCCATATAGCCCTGCTCGAGAGCCTCGAGGACGAGCCGAGCGTACTCGACGAAGCGTTCGCGGCTCGTGTTCATGTCGACCCGGAAGCCCTCGTACTCGATGCGCGCGAGCCCGCGTCCGAGGCCCAGGATCATCCGTCCCCCCGAGAGCTGATCGAGGAGCGCCACCTCTTCGGCGACGCGGAGCGGGTCGTGCCAGGGCAGCACGATCACGCCCGAGCCGAGCAATGTGTTCGGGTGACGCCCGGCGTGGTAGCTCAACCATTGCACGGGGTTCGGACACATCGTGTAGTCGTCGAAGTGGTGCTCGACGGTCCACAACGACTCCATCCCGAGCTCCACCGCCAGGTCGCAGAGACGCATCTCCTGCGTGTAGACCTCGGTGTCGCTCAAGGCGTTGCCCGGATTCTGAAAGACGGCGGTGTATCCGACGTGCATCTGCGCTCCCCCTGCGGTGTGGGCCCCCAAAGGTAGCCCACCGGGGGTCGCGCTCCGCACGGGCGGCGGGCGCCGCACGAGGTCTAGCGACGGAAGCCGGCGGCGGGGTGTCGCGCGGGGAGCCGAGGGGCGCCGAACACCTTGTCGCGGAGGGTGCCCGGGCGGTAGCCGCGTTGCACCAGGCCGCGTTGCTGGAGGATCGGCACCACGCCCTCGGCGAAGTCGACGAAGCTGCCCGGCGTCACGGCGTAGACCAGGTTGAAGCCGTCGACCCCCGCTTCGTGCCAGCTCTGGAGCACGTCGGCCACCTGCTCGGCGGACCCCGTCAGGAACTGGCCCGCCATGTTGGCCCGGGCCAGATCGCGGAAGGTGCGTGTCCCGGCGGGCGCCGACTCGATCAACCCCTTCACGACGCCTTGCATCGCCTCGCTGTCGAAGGTCTCGAGGGGACGGTCGGGATCGATCGCCCCGAGGTCGACGCCGACGCTGCCGCTCAGGTGCGCCAGCGAGGCCTCGGTGCTCAGCTGCTCGAGGAACTCGGCCTCCTTGGCCCGGGCTTCCGTCTCGGTCCCCCCGACCACGGGGGAGAGCCCCTGAAAGAAGCGCAGATCCTCGGGTGCGCGGCCGTGACGCGCCGCGCGCCGACGGATGTCCTCGACGATGTTCGCCGCGCTCTTCAGCCGGCGTCGGTTGGTCACGATGAAGACACACTCGGCGTGCTTGGCGGCGAAGTCGCGGCCGTGCTCCGACGAGCCCGCCTGGAAGAGCAAGGGAGTGCGTTGTGGCGAGGGCTCCGAGAGGTGCGGGCCCTCGCACTCGTAGAAGCGCCCCTTGTGGTGGATCTTGTGGATCTTCGCCGGGTCGGCGTAGATCCCCCGGGCGGTGTCCCGAAGCACCGCGTCCTCCTCCCAGCTCCCCTCCAGGAGTTTGTAGGTCACTTCGAGGTACTCGTCGGCGCGCTCGTAGCGCTCGGCGTGGCTCGGCAGCCCGCCGTAGCCGAGGGACGCGCCCGCGTTGGGGAGGTAGGACGTGACGATGTTCCAGGCGATCCGCCCTCGGGTCAGGTGGTCGAGGGTGGAGAGCTGACGTGAAAACGTGAAGGGGTGCGTCTGGAGCACGGAGCTGGTGAAGGCGAACCCCAGATGCTCGGTGGCGTGCGCCATCGCGGGGATCAGCAACGCGGGATCGTTCACCGGAACCTGCATCCCCTCGCGGATCGAGGTCTCCGGCCCCCCGTGGTAGGCGTCGTAGAGGCCGATGACGTCGGCGAGGAAGAGCGCGTCGAAGCAGGCGCGCTCGAGGATCTTCGCGAGGTCGACCCAGGGATCGAGGGAGGTGTACTCGAGCTGACGGGTGTCGTCGCGCACCCAGAGGCCCTGCTGGATGTGGGATACACAGTTCATCGAGAACGCGTTGAGCAGGATCCTGCGGGGCTCCGTCATACGCGAAACGATAGCGACCCCGCGGTCGAGAGCTTCGACCGGGACCCGGAGCGATCCGCTGATTGCGAAAATCAATTCGCGAAGTTAGAATCGCGAATAACACGTCGGCTCCCGGCACGGGGCCGTGTCGAGGAGGCGAGGCCCATGGCAACACGCGGCGCGCGAGGGAAACGGAGCGCGGCCGGTTCGCGGACCAAGACCGATCGGGACGGGGGCCGCTGGACCTTTCTCTCCAACCACACCCACGTGCTGATCTGCCTGCACCGCGAGCCCGAGCTGACCCTTCGGGAGGTCGCCCAGCGCGTGGGCATCACCGAGCGCTCGGTCCAACGGATCCTCGGCGAGCTCGAGGACGGCGGCTACCTCCAGCGCGAACGCCAGGGGCTCCGCAACCACTATCGATTCCGGGACTCCGTCCACCTGCGCCATCCGATCGAACAACACGTGCGGGTCGGCGACCTGATCGCGCTGATCGACGGCTCCGGCGCCTGACACCGATCGAGGCGCAGGGCGGCGTGACGGCTCGAGCGTCGACCCGCTGTCTGCCCCCGGGGGAGGCTTCCCCGCCGCCTCCTGTCCGCCGTCATTCAATTCATGCAAGCTATTTGACGAAATATATATCGTGTTATAAATATCGTCGTCGCGCGAGACCCGTCCGACGCCGCAGCGCGCCAACGAGGAAGACCTCACGATGCAGTCCGCTCTCGCCTACCCCGACCCTGTAGCCGCCGTCGCGGTCCCGCCCGGCCTCGTGGCGCGCCTGCTCGGCACGGTGTTGCGCGACACCCCGATTCTCGAGCCGGCCACGCGCGCGCCGAAGGCGACCTGGCAAGAAGCGGTCGAATCCGCTTGCCGCGGCCGCGGGTTGCGCGCCAGACCGGCCATGCTCTCGGCGCGCGACGCCGTGGGCATCGCCAGCGCTCGCACCCCCCTCGTGACCCGCGTGGCCGCGCCGGACGCAAGGGGCGCCCCGCTGTGGCTGCTCCTGCTCGACCGCTCGCACGGCCGCGTCCGGGCGGCGTTTCCGGACGGACCCGATCGGTGGCTCCGGCCCTCCGAGCTGGCAGAGCTCGTCGGACAGGCCGACGCCGACACCGTGTTGCCCTGGATGGTCGGGGAGCCGGAGCTCCCGAGTGGCCCGGCCGCCTCCGCGAAGACCGGGATGCTGCCCCCGCTGCAGCGTCTGCTGGGGCTTCTCGAGCCGGAGCGCGCGGACCTCTGGACGATCGTCCTCTACGCGGTCCTGATCGGCGCGCTCACCCTCGCGACCCCGATCGCCGTCCAGCAACTCGTGAACTCGGTCGCGTTCGGGGGGCTCGTCCAGCCCGTCGTCGTGCTCGCGCTGCTGCTCTTTGGCGGGCTGGCTTTCTCGGGGCTGCTCACCGCCATCCAGGCGGTCGTCGCGGAGTCGATCCAACGGCGGGTCTTCGTCCGTGTCGTGGTCGACCTGGCGGCCCGGCTGCCCCGCGTGCGGGCGCGTGCCTTCGATTCGAGCCACGGCCCCGAGCTGGTCAACCGGATCTTCGACGTCGTCACGATCCAGAAGGTGGGTGCCCTGCTCTTGCTGGACGGCACCTCCGTCGTGCTGCAGACGGTCGTCGGCTTGCTCGTCCTCTCGTTCTACCACCCGTGGATGTTGGCCTTCAGCGTACTGCTCGTGGGATCGGCGAGCGTGGTGATCTTCGTGTTCGGACGCGGAGCCGTCTCCACCGCCATCGGCGAGTCGAACGCGAAGTACGC
>JANQRO010000478.1 GCA_028284525.1 Myxococcota bacterium
CCGTACTCGCCGGCCCCCCGCGCGCGTAGTATCCCCACTTCGCCTCCGGGGCGTGTTCCGCGACCCCGGGGAAGCGACCGGCCGGGGCGCGCCAACGAACCTTGCCCGTGCCGACCTCGACCGCGACCAGCTCGGCCCACGGGCCGCGAAGGCACGGGGCACCCGTCGCCTCGTCGTACAGATCATAGCGCGCCATCCCGAACGGTGTGCCTCGTTGGGCGGTGAACTGCGCTTTGACCCCGTTGAGGACGCCGGACCGCGCGAGGGCTGGGAACTCGGCTCGGGGGATGAGTTTGACGACGGTCGGCAGCCGATTGACGGCCATGAACATCAGTCCACGGCCGGCGTCGGCGGACGCGGATCCCCAGTTCGTGCCCCCGCTGTTGCCGGGGTACAGCAGGGTGCCCTGTCGACTCGGCGGCGTGAAGATGCCTTCGAAGCGAACACCGCCCAACATCCGACGACACTTGGCGAGGTGCTCGGGGGTGAACGCCCATAGATCCGGCAGCTTCGCCTCGGTCTCGACCAGCCGGATGGCCGAGAACCGCTGGCTCGGGCTCGCTACTTCGCCGGGCACGTCGCTCTTGGCGACCGAGCGTTCGCGGACGGAGACCAGCGGCGCTCCGGTCTCGCGGTCGAGCACGAATACGAAACCCATCTTGCTAGGCACTACCACCGCGGGCCGCAGACCGGACGCGGTGGGCCAGTCGATGAGGAGAGGCTGGCTGGCCAGATCGTAGTCCCACAGGTCGTGGCGGACGAGGCGGTAGCTCCAGACGACCGCCCCCGTGGCCGCGCGCACCGCGACCAGCGAGTTGGCGTGGCCGTTGTCCTTTGGGCGACGGCCACCGAAGAAGTCCGGCGAAGGGGAGCTGGTAGGGAGAAAGACCAGGCCCCGCCGGCGGTCCGCGCTCATCGCCGTCCATACGTTGGCCCCGCCGGCTCCGCTCGGGGTGGGGTCGAATCGCCACCGCAGCTCGCCGGTGCGGGCGTCGTACGCGCGAACGATCCCCGGCTCGAGGACGGCGGCGCCGTTGTCGCCGATCGACGACCCTACGACCACCACGTCGCCGATGGCCACGGGGGGAGAGGTCACCGAGTAGTCAGCGGGCCGATATCGGTCGATGCCTTCCGCCAGCGCGACCTCCCCTCGACGGCCGAAGTCGAGGCAAGGGCGCCCGTTCGTGGCGTCGACGGCGACCAGTCGCGCGTCGAGGGTCCCGAGGAAGATCCGAATCCCACACGACTTCGGCCGGCGAGGGTCGCGCCAGACCTCGACCCCTCGCGACTTGTACATCTCGGAATAGGCGTGCGATAGGTCGATCTTCGGGTCGTAGCGCCATCGAAGGCGGCCCGTGGTCGCGTCGACGGCGAAGATGCGATTGAGCCCCGATGAGAAGACGAGGTTGTCGCCCACCATAATGGCGGTGGCGCGAAAGCTGGACGTCTTGCCCGCGGGACCGCTCCTGGCGTCGCCGGTGCGAAACGTCCACGCCGGCTCGAGCTGGTGGACCGTCTTCGGGCTCAACTGAACATCCGACGCGTGACGAGTGCCGGCTGGGTCGCCGCCGTAATGCGTCCATCCGGCGACGCCGGCGAGGATCATGAGGGGATACATCTGCGCTCCTTGCTGCCCACCGGCGTCGTTCGGCCGGGGCAAGGAAGAACGCTAGGCGCCGGAACGGTCGTCGCGCACCCGCGCCGGGACGAGTGGGGCCGAGGATGGCGCCAAGGGACGAAGGGACGAGTGGCGAGCGCGTTCGAGGGACGAATGGACGGCTGATCGGAGGCTTCGACTCACCTCGACCCGCACTTCGCGAGGGAGCTCGAGCACGGTCCGGCCGCCGCGGTTGTGCACGGCGACCACATGCGCCGCGTTCACCATCTTGGAGCGATGGACGCGGACGAAGGGTGTCCCCGCCAACCGCGTCTCGAGGTTCTTCATCGTTTCCCGCATCAGATAGTCTTTGGGACCGGCGTGCAGGACGACGTAGTTCCCGGCCGCCTCGATCCATTCGACCTCCCGCGGGTCCAGGTTGAAGTCGCGGCGGTTGTAGGTCACTCGGAAATGAGGAATCGCGGCCAGGGGGTCTGGGTCCTGGGCCGGCACATAGTTCGCCTCGCCGTCTTTGCGCTCCCGGTAGATCCGGTACCCGTAGACCACCACCAGCACGACGAAGTAGCTGAAGGCGTCCTTGCGCCACTCGTAGAACAGCTCCACCGGAAGGTCACCGAAGTCGTAGGTTCGGCCGGCGAGGGCGTAGACCGCTTTGCGGACCGCGACCATCCCCGCGACATGGAGCAGCGAATAAGGAATCGTGGCCGCCACGTGAATCGGCAGAGCCTGCTTCCAGGTGTCTTCGGTCAGGGGGAAGCGGGACTCGACGGCGAGGATGAACGGGATGAGCAGCAGGGAGAACGCTCCGCTGCTGAACTCCCAAACGAACGGTTCCCACAGCGGGAGAGGACGGTTCGCCCGGGCGTACTCCATCACCACCGACGTGGCGTCGATGAGGTTACCCAGATAGATGAACGCGACCCACAGGGCGATCTCTTTTGCACGGAGCGACACGGGCCCTTCCCCATGTCCGTCCAACCGTGGACGCAGTCGGTTGTCCAGCCGACAGCAAGATCAACCGCGCACAGCGCCTAGTCCCGTGGAAATGAAGTTCTCAGCAGATAACGTCATGTCCACGGGACGTGAGCGAAGCGAAGCGAAGCGATCAGGAGGCCGCGCTGGGCCCG
>JANQRO010000482.1 GCA_028284525.1 Myxococcota bacterium
AGTTCAGCATGCCCTACGGCGCCGCCGTGGCGCTGGTCGACGGTCGCGCCGACCTGGCGCAGTACCGCGCGGAGCGGCTCGCCGAGCCCGCGCTCCTCGACCTGATGGACCGGGTGGAGTGTGTCGCCGACCCCGCCCTCGACGCCCACTACCCGGCGCGCTGGCCCGCCTGGGCCGAGGTCGAGACCCGCGACGGGCGTCGGCTGCGCGCCGAGGTGCCCGACCCGAAGGGCGACCCGGGCAATCCCCTCGACGACCGCGAACGCCGCGAGAAGTTCGACGCCCTCTGCGCAGAGGTCTACAGCGCGGGCCGTCGCGCGGCGATCTGGGCCGCGGTGGAGATGCTCGGGGAAGACGCCTCGCTGAAGGAGCTCCTCGACCTCCTGCCGACGGACCTCGCGTCGTGAGCGCGCTCCACTTCGGCGTCACCGTGAGCTGCCAGCAAGTGCAGGGGCCCCTCGACCCGGCCGGGATGAAAGCGATCGCACAACGCGCCGAAGCGTTGGGATTCGACTCGATCTGGGCGACCGACCACATCGCGTTCCAGAACCCGATCCTCGAGGCGGTGGTGGCGCTCTCGGCAATGGCCGGCTGGACCGAGCGCATCACCCTCGGGACCGGGATCCTGCTCCTCCCGCTGCGTCATCCGAGCCTGGTCGCGAAGCAGGTCGCCTCCCTCGATTTCTTGTCCGGCGGGCGGGTGATCCTCGGCATCGGCGTCGGAGGAGAGGGCGCCAAGGACTTCGACGCGGTGCAGGTGCCGCGCAGCGAGCGCGGCGCGCGCTGCGACGAGGGGATCGAAGTGCTGCGGACGCTCTGGACCCAGCAGCCCGCCAGCCACCGGGGCCGCTTCTACGAGTTCGAGGAGGTGCGGATGGAACCCCCTCCTGTGCAGCCCGGCGGTCCGCCGCTCTGGGTGGGGGGGCGTTCGAAGGCCGCGCTCCGCCGGGTCGCCGAGCGCTGTGACGGCTGGCTCTCCTACTTCGCCTCCCCCGATCGGTTCCGCCGCGACTGGGCCACCGTCGGCGAGCTCGCCGACGCCGCCGGGCGCGACCCCGCGGCGCTCACCGCCGCGTTCACCGGCGCCATCGCGATGGACCCGGACACCGCCAAGGCGACCGATCGTCTCGCCGCCCACCTCAGCAAACGCTACGGGATGGACTTCGAGGCCGACCGGGTGCGGTCCCTCGCGATCGCCGGCACTCCCGCCGCGTGTCGCGACCGGGTCGGCGAGTACGTCGACGCCGGGGCGACGAGCTTTGTCTTCCTGCTCACCGGACCCGTCGAGGCGATGGTCGAGGAGACCGAGCAGATCCACGCGGAGATCGTGCAACCGATCCGCGGGGTGTAGCTAGACGACGCCCTTGTCGCGCAGCGCCGCGATCGCGTCGCCCTCGAGGTCGAGGAGCTCGCCCAGCACCGCGTCGGTGTCGCCGCCGAGGGCCGGCGCCGGCCGTCGCGGGAGCGACTCGGTGTCGCCCATCCGGATCGGACAGGCGATCTCGCGCAAGGTCCCGAGGATCGGGTGCTCCACGTCCCAGAGCAGGTCGGTCTCCGCGACGAAGGGATCGGAGAGCGCCTGCTCGAGGTCGTAGACCGGTGCGCAGGGCAGCGCGCCGCGCAGCCGCTCGAGCCACTCTGCGGTGTCACGGTGGCGCAGTGTCTTCGAAAGCTCCTCGACGAGGGCGCCCTGGTGTTCGAAGCGCGCCCCCATGTCGGCGAAGCGCGGGTCTTCGGGGAGCTCGGCGCGCTCGATGCGTGTGCAGAGCTCGTCGAAGAACTTGTCCTTCATACACATCACGTAGATCCACCCGTCGCGGGTCGGGAAGATCTGGACGGGGACCACGGTCTGGTGGGCGGAGTAGGCGCGGCGGACCGGCTCGAAGCCCAGGTTGAGCCGCCAGGCCGCCAGGTAGTTCAACATCGAGAAGGCGCCCTCGAAGAGCGACGTATCGGCGTCTCCACCACGCCCGGTCTCCTCGCGACGGCGCAGCGCGGCGAACATGCCCACCAGCGAGACGAGCCCCGCCGAGAAGTCGATCACCGAGACCCCACAGCGGCTGGGCGGACCTTCGGGCTCGCCGGTGAGGGCCATGTAGCCGGTGAGGGCCTGCATGATGAAGTCGTAGCCGGGCTCGGCGGCCTTCGAGTTCTCGAGGCCGTAGCCCGAGCACGACGCGCACACGATCTTCGGGTTCACCTCTCTCAGATCCCGGTAGCGGAGCCCGAGCTTCGCCGGCTGGTCGCCGCGCAGGTTGTTGTAGACGACGTCGGAGATCCGCACGAGACGTCGGAAGATCGTCTGCCCCTCGTCGCTGCGCAGGTTCAAGGTGAGCGAGCGCTTGTTGCGGTTCATCGACTGGAAGTACACCGAGTCGTTCTCGAGACCCGGCGAGTGCGGGGGCACGCCGCGCGCGGTGTCGCCACCGGTGCCGGGATCCTCGATCTTGATCACCTCGGCGCCGAGGTCGGCCAGCAGCATCGTGGCCCAGGGCCCCGCACCAAAGGAAGAGATCGCCAGGACGCGCAGACCGCGCAGCGGGAGCGGCTCGTTCATGTCAGGCCGGGTAACGCTTCAAGAGCTGGCGGGCGATCACGATCTTCTGGATCTCGTTGGTCCCCTCCCCGATCAAGAGCAGCGGGGAGTCGCGGAAGTAGCGTTCGATCGGGAACTCCTCGGTGTAGCCGTAGGCGCCGTGGATGCGCATCGCCTCGGTGGAGGCCTCCATCGCGAGCTCGGTGGCGAAGAGCTTGGCCATCCCGGCTTCGAGGTCGACGCGTTGGCCCTGGTCCTTGGCCTTGGCGGCGGAGTAGGTCAGCAGTCGCGCCGCCTCGAGCTTGGTCGCCATGTCGGCGAGCTTCTCCTGGATGAGCTGGTGCTGGGCGATCGGCACGCCAAAGGTCTTGCGGTGCTGGGCGTAGGAGATGGCGTGTTCGAAAGAGGCCCGTGCCACCCCGAGCCCGCGGGCGGCGACGTTGATGCGCCCGGTCTCGAGGGCGTCCATCACGTAGCGGAAGCCCGCGCCCTCCTTGCCCCCCACCAGGTTCTCGGCGGGGACCTCGAAGTCCTCGAAGACCAGCTCGCAGGTCTTGAGCCCGCGGTAGCCGAGCTTCTTGATGTCGCGGCTCACCCGAAAGCCCGGGTGTCCCTTCTCGATGATGAACATGCTCATCCCGCGGTGGCGCGGGTCGGCGTCGACGTCGGTCTTGGCCATCAGCGCGAAGGTGTTCCCGTAGCGCGCGTTGGTGATCCACATCTTCGATCCGTTGATCAGATAGACGTCGCCCTCCCGGCGCGCCGTGGTGCGGATCGCCTGGACGTCCGAGCCCGCGTCGGCTTCGGAGAGCGCGAGGCCGCCGCGTTTCTCCCCGGACGCGAAGGCCGGCAACCACTTCTTCTTCTGGTCGTCGGTGCCAAAGGTCTTGACGATGTACGCCATGATCAGGTGCGAGTTGATCAGGCCGGGAATCGACATCCAGCCCCGGGCGAGCTCCTCGACGATCATCGCGTAGGTCAGGTAGTCGACCCCGATGCCGCCGTACTCGGTGGGGATCGTCGCCCCGAAGAGCCCGAGCTCCTTCATCTGCTCGACGATCGCGTGGGGATACTCGTCGGCGTGGTCGAGATCGCTGGCGACGGGGACGATCTCGGTGTCCACGAACTTGCGGATCGTCGCGACGATTTCTTCCTGCTCGGGGGTGAGGTCGATCAGCATCAAAAAAACTCCCGCTCCGAGCGCGGGGAACGCGCCCGGAGCGGGAGGGTACGCCAGCGTCGGGCCGGCTCCACCACCCGCGCGGTGGCGGTGGCCTAGTCGTCGCCGCGCTTGACCGCGACGAAGATCGAGCTCTCGCCGCGTCGCACGAGGAGCAGCGCCTTCTCGGCGTCCTCGGTGGCGTCGAGGAAGTCGTCGGTGTCGGCGATCTCCTTCTGGTCGACCTCGAGGATCACGTCGCCACGGCGGATGCCGGCCTCGTCGGCCGCGCTGCCCGGCTCGACCCCGGTCACGACCACGCCTTCCTCTCCGTCGACCCCGAGCTGCTCGGCGACGTCGGGGCTGAGGTCCTGCACCGCGATCCCGAAGGTTCCGGGCTCTACCCCGCCCCCGGCGCGGGCGGCGACCTGGTCTTCCTGCAGGGTGCCGAGACGGATCTTCAGGGTCTTGCGCTTGCCGTCGCGGATCACCACGACCTCGACCTTCTTGTCGGGTGGGGTGGCGGCGACGATGCGCGGCAGCTCGTCCATGCCGTCGATCGGCTTGCCGTCGAAGCTCACGATCACGTCGCCGCGCTCGATCCCGCCCTGCTTGGCCGGGCCCTTGGGGTCGACCCGCGAGACGAGCGCGCCGTCGGTCGAATCGAGCTCCATCGCCTCCTGGAGGTCGACGTTGATGTGCTGGATCACGACGCCCAGCCAGCCCCGGGTCACTGCGCCGGCGGTGCGCAGGCTTGGCAGGATGCCCTTCGCCATGTTGATCGGGATCGCGAAGCCGATCGTATTGGCACCCTGGCGGATCGCGGTGTTGATCCCCACGACCTCACCGGCGGTGTTGATCAGGGGACCGCCCGAGTTGCCCGGGTTGATCGCCGCATCGGTCTGGATGAAGTCGTCGTAGCGGCCGCCGGTGGGGAGGTTGCGTCGGTGGAGCGCGGACACGATGCCCGCCGTCACGGTGTGCTCGAGCCCGAAGGGGTTGCCGATCGCGATCACCCACTCCCCAGGGCGCATGACGGCCGAATCGCCGAGGGGCAGGTAGGGCAGGGAGGCGCTGCTGGACACCTTGATCAACGCGATGTCGGTGGCGGGGTCGCGTCCGATGACCTCGGCCTCGAGCTCGGTGCCGTCTTCGAAGGCGACGTCGATCTCGTCGACGTCCTCGACCACGTGGTTGTTGGTGACGATGTAGCCCTCGGGAGAGATCACGAACCCGCTCCCCAGGCTCGGGACCTTGCGCTGGCCGCCGCGCCCGCCGCCGAAGGGGTCTTGCTGGAAGGGGCCGCCGGGGCCGCCAAAGAACGGGAAGGGCATGCCCTGGGGCCCGCCCATCCCCTGGACGGTCTTCGAGGTGCGCAGGTTCACGACCGCGGGCGACACCTTCTCGGCGAGGTCGGCGAAGGAGCTGCGCGCCGGAATCTCCACGAGCGGGGCGCCCTGTCGGCCCTCGGTCCAGAACGCACCCTCGTCGGCGTGGGCGGCCTCACCGCCAAAGGGAGCCCCGGTGCGGCTCTCGAGACCGAAATCGACGAGCCCGAAGGTGCCGGCGAAGAGCCCGAGGGCGACGCAGGCAAAGGCGGCCGTCACCAGACGGGGGAGGGCGTAGCGTTGCTTCTTCATGATCGTGCTTCCTTCCTGCACTTCCGGGCGCGTGGCCGACCCGGTCGATCGACTCGTGGCGCCTACGAGAGCGGCACCGTCACGTGGTAGCGGCCGTTGCCGCGGCGCACGCCGAGCAACGCCCGGTCGCGTCCGCGCAGCCCGAGCACGGCGCGCCGCAGTGCGGCGCGGTCCCCGACGAGCTGGCCGTTGATTCGAATCAGCTGGTCGCCGCTGCGGAAGCCCACCTGGGCCGCCCCGCTCTGGGCGGCGACGCCGCTCACGAGAAAGCCACCGCCCTCGTCGGGCTCGAGCTCGAGCCCCAGCAGACGCACCACCATGCGGTCGATGGCCGCGGGGTCGATCTCCCGGGTCGTGGTCTCGACCGAGAGCCTGTCCCCACCCCGCAGCAGCGTGAGCGACAGCGCCTCGTCGGGGGTGGCGCGTTCGAGCATGGCGTAGAAGGCGCGGGCGGTCTGCACCTCGCGCCCGTTCACCTTGCGGATGACGTCGCCGCGTCGCAGATCGGAGCCGGCGGCGGGGGTTCCGGGAACGACCTCTGCGATCAGCGCTCCCCGGGTGCCACGGGGCAGGTTCATCGCTTCGCCGATCGTCGGGTCGAGGTCCTGCAGCTCCAACCCGATCCACACCGGGGCGAGCTCGCCGTGCTCGATCAGCTCTTCGACCACGCGCTTGGCGACGTCGATCGGAATCGCGAATCCGATGCCCTGCGCCCGCTGGTAGATGGCCGTGTTGATCCCGATCAAGCTCCCCTCCGCGTTGAGCAGTGGGCCCCCGCTGTTGCCGGGGTTGATCGACGCGTCCGTTTGGATGAAGCCGTAGAAGGCGCGGTCTTCCGCCCGAATCGACCGATCGAGAGCAGAGACGACCCCCGTGGTCACCGTATTCGAAAGCCCGAAGGGGTTGCCGATGGCGATGACCGGCTCCCCGACCATGAGCTCCGCGGAGCTCCCGGGAGCCACCCAGGGGAGATCCCCCCCACCTTCGATACGCAACACGGCGAGGTCGTTGTTGGGGTCGGCGCCGACCAGGGCGGCGTCGAACTCCCGTCCGTCCGCGAGGGTCACGTAGATGCGACTCGCGCGACCGACCACGTGCTCGTTGGTGAGCACGTGTCCCTCGCGGTCGATGATCACCCCCGAGCCCAGACTCTGGTTGGTGTGGGGGCGACCCGGTTCGAAGAAGTCGCGAAAGAAGCGGTCGAAGAACGGGTCGCCGCCAAACCGCGAAAAGGGTCGACGTTGCACCTCGGTCTCGGTCGTGATGTTGACGACCGCCGGTCCCGCGCTCTCCACGACCTCGACCGCCGCGCTGCGGCGCAAGAAGGGATCCCCGGCTTCGCTCGAGAGCACCGGCGCCGCGCAGAGCAGCACCGGGATCAGCAGGATGCGAAGTCGTGTCGGGTGGGCCATGGCGTCCAGACCGAAGGCGTCCGCGAAGTGCGGCCGCGACGTGCGTCCGATGTGGCGGAACGGGCCCCGCGCCGCGTGGAGGCGACGGCAGGGGATGCTTTGTCAACGTAGGCCCGGGGTCTTAGTCGGGCAAATTGCGGTCACCCGCGGCTCCCGCGGCGCCCGCCGGGGGCGTCGGAGGCCGCGGTGCGCCGCCGGGTCGCACCAGCACGAGCACCCGCTCGTCGCCGCGCAGGGCGGTGATCAGGAAGCGCGGGCGGCCGTGCACCGCGGACATCGCGCTGCGAAACGAGCCGAGGTCGTCCACCGCGCGACCCTCCACCTCCGCGATGATGTCGCCGTTGGAGAGCCCGGCCTCGGCGGCCGGCGAGCCCCGGGCGACGAAGGAGACGAAGGCGCCGTCGCGCTGGGGCAGGCGGTGGGCGCGGTAGAGCCCCTCGGTGATCTCCTGCACGTGGAAGCCAAAGTCGCTCTCCACCTCGTCGGGCTCGACCTTGGGGGCCTCCCGGAGCGCGACGCGCACCGAGCGCTCCTCGCGGCCGCGTCGAAAGCGCAACTCGGTCACCGCGCCGGGTCCGTGACTCGCGACCTGACGCTGAAAGCGTCCGAGGTCCTCGGTCTTCTCCGCTTCCACGGGCTCGCCGCCAAAGTGGGTCAGGATGTCGCCGGCGCGGAGGCCACCCCGCTCCGCGGGAGAGCCCGCCGAGACACTGGTGATGACCACGCCGGTCAGGTCGGGCTCGCCAAAGTAGGCGGCGAGCTCGCGGTCGAGGGGCTGGGCGCCGACCCCGAGCCAGCCGCGGGCCACGCCGCCCTCGAGCATCTGCGCCATCACCTGGAGCGCGGTGTCGATCGGGATGGTGAAGCCGATCCCCCGTCCCTGCCCCCGGGAGTTGATCCCGACCACGCGTCCCTCGAGGTTCACCAACGGCCCACCCGACGAGCCGCGATCGATCATCGCGTCGGTCTGGATGAAGTCGTTCAGGAGCTGGGGAATCGCCAGGTTGCGTCCCTTGGCCGAGACGATCCCCAGCGACACGGTGCCGTCGAGGCCATAGGGGTTGCCGACGGCGAGCACCCACTGTCCGACTTCGAGGGTCTCGGCACTGCCGAGGGCCGCCACGGCGAGGGGCTCGGCGGGGGGGTCGATCTCGAGGAGCGCGATATCGGTCTGCTTGTCGGTGCCCACGATCCGCGCCGGGATCTTTCCCTTCCGCCCCGCGATCAGGACGGTGACCTTCTGCGCCTTCTCGACGACGTGCTGGTTGGTGAGGATGTGTCCGTCCGCCGACACCACGAAGCCCGAACCCGTGACCTGCTTGCGGCGGTCGTTCACCCTGACGATCGCCTCGACGTGCACCACCCAGGGGGTCACGAGCCGGGAGACCTCGATGATCCGTTCTTGGAGGGCCGCGTACGACGCGGCGACCTCGGCCGGCGAGGGCGCGGCGTCGACAGCGCGCGCGGGACCCGCGTGGACTCCGAACACCGCGACGAGCCCGAGCAGCGCGAGCGTCCGCCCCGCACCGCTCACGGTCGCACCGCCTCGTCGAGGGCCTCGCGCAACGCGTGGGCGGCGGCCCGGGCATCGGGAGACGCGAGGATCGCACCGGTCACCGCGACGCCGAAAGCACCTGCCGCGATCACCGCGTCCACGTGCTCCACCTCGATGCCTCCCTGCGCGATCACCGTCCCGGGCCCGCCGAGCGCCCACCCCTGGGCGTCGGGGCCCTGTCGGAGGTCACCCGAGACGACGGGCCCGGGACGGTGATCG
>JANQRO010000497.1 GCA_028284525.1 Myxococcota bacterium
TGCGGTGCTCGCCGCCCTCGAGCCCACGCCCTAGAGGACAGAACCCTGCGTAAGATCCAACACATCCACTTCGTGGGGATCGGTGGCATCGGCATGTGCGGCATCGCCGAGCTGCTGCACCACCAGGGCTACCGCGTGAGCGGCTCGGACCTGCGAGAGGGGCCCACGGTCGACCGGCTGCGCCGCTTCGGGGTCGAGGTCGGGATCGGCCACCGGGCCGAGCACGTCGGCGACGCCGACGTCGTCGTCTACTCCTCGGCCATCCGCCCGACCAACCCGGAGCTCGTCGAGGCGCAGAGCCGCAAGACGCCGGTGATCCCGCGGGCCGAGATGCTCGCCGAGATCATGCGGCTGAAGGACGGCATCGCCGTGGCGGGGAGCCACGGCAAGACCACGACGACCTCCCTCGTCGCCCACGTCCTCGACGCCGTGGGACTCGACCCGACGGCGGTGATCGGCGGACGCGTGCGCACCAGCGACCGCACCGGGGCGCGAATGGGCGAGGGACCACTCCTGGTCGCGGAGGCCGACGAGAGCGACGGCTCCTTTCTACGTCTCACGCCGGTGATCGCCGTCGTGACCAACGTCGACCCCGAGCACCTCGACCACTACGGCTCGGTCGACGCGCTGCATCGCGCCTTCGTCGAGTTCTCGAGCTCGGTGCCCTTCTGGGGCCTGGCCGTCCTGTGCGGCGACCACCCGGGCGTGCAGGCGCTGCTGCCGCACCTCTCTCGGCGCGTCGTCACCTACGGCTTCTCTCCCCAGAGCGACGTCTCCGCCTTCGGGGTGGAGACCACGCCGACGGGCATGGCCTTCGAGGTGCAGCGCGGCGACGAGCGGCTGGGCCGGGTCGAGCTCCCACTCCCCGGTCACCACAACGTCCAGAACGCCCTCGCGACGCTGTGTGTCGCGTTGGAGCTCGAGGTGCCCTTCGCCGAAGCCGCGGCGGCGCTGGCCGTGTTCCCGGGGATCGAACGCCGCTTCGAGCAGCTCGGCGAGGCCGCGGGAATTCGGGTGATCGACGACTACGGCCATCATCCGGCGGAGATCCTCGCCACCCTGGAGGCCGCCCGGGAGCGCCATGACGGCCGTCTCGTCGCGGTCTTCCAACCGCATCGCTACACACGCACCCGGGACCTGGCCGCCGAGTTCGCCGGGGCCTTCCACCTGGCGGACCAGGTGGTGGTGACCGAGATCTACGCGGCGGGAGAAGACAAGATCCCCGGCGTAGACGGCGTGACCCTGGCGCGCTCGATCGAGGCGCGGGGCCACCGGGGCGTGCGCTTCGCCGCCGACCTCGCGGCGATTCCGGAGCTCCTGGCCGACGAGCTCCAGCCGGGCGACTGGGTGCTCACCCTGGGCGCCGGCAACATCGCCGGGCTGGGTCCGGCGCTCCTCGAGATGCTCCGGGGGAGGACGCGGTGAATCCCGCTGCGCGCGCCGCGCTGGCCGAGCTCCTCGGCGACCGCGTCGCGTTCGGCGTCGCGATGGCGCGTCACACCTCGCTTCGGGTGGGGGGCGATGCCGACGCGCTCGCCAGCCCGGAGAGCGCCGACGAAGTCGTCGGCTGTCTCGCGCTGTGCCGCGAGCACGAGCTGGCCCTGACCGCGGTGGGCGGTGGCTTCAATCTCCTGGTGCGCGACGGCGGGCTGCGCGGTGTCGTGCTGCGCACCGCGAAGCTCCGCGGACTCGAAGCGGACGGAACGGAGCTCCGGGCCGAGGCCGGCGTGTCCCACTCCCAGGTCGCCCGGTATTGCGGCGAGCGCGGTCTGCGCGGGCTCGAATTCGCCGCGGGGATTCCCGGGAGCGTCGGCGGTTGGGTGGCGATGAACGCCGGCGTGCCGGCGCGGGAGATGCGTGACGCCCTCCGCGCCGTGGTCGTCGCGGGCCCCGACGGCGTCGAGACGCGCAGCGGGGAGGCCATGGGCTTCCGCTACCGGGGCGCCGACGGACTCGCCGCCGGCGGGGTGGTGGTCGGGGCGCACTTCGCCCTCGCGGACCTGGGCCGG
>JANQRO010000525.1 GCA_028284525.1 Myxococcota bacterium
GTGACCCGTCACCGCGCGGGTCGGGAGCTGGAACAGCTCCGCGTGGAGCGTCTGGCGTCCCCGGTCGACGATCCGCTCACCCGTCATCTCGACCGCGCAATCCCACCACCCGACGATCGCGTCGTCGCGCGTCTCCGGTGGGTCGTAGCGGTGGGCGAGGGCGGCCAGGGTCTCGGGGTCGCGCGCGTCGAGCGTGGTGCGCAGCGCGCCGATCTTGCCGTCGAAGTGTCGCGCGGCGCGCCCCTCCGCCGCGGTCGCCGCGATCCACAGGGCCCGCGTCTCGTCGGGCATCGCCCCGGCGGGAAAGCCCGCCTCCCCACGCGGGGCCCGAGCGACGAGATCGACGCCGGGGGAGACGGAGGCGGGGAAGGCGGCGAGCCGGGCGCGGCCGGTCTTGGCGTCGTAGCTCGCCGCGAGCACGGCCCAGCGGCGCAGGGAGAGCGGAACGTCTGCCGCGAGCTCGTGGACTCCGCCCTCCCCGCCGACGCGCAGGCGCGGGTGACCGCGTTCGCCCAGGCCGAGGAACACCCCGCGGCGATCGTCCTCCGACCAGGTGCCGACGATCGCGCGCTCGCCCGGGCCGAGCGCCGTGGGCCAGACGGCGCACGCGATGCCGAAGGAGGGGAGGCCTGGGTGTCCCGCCACCCGGGCGAAGGAGCCCGGTGCGCTGCGCTGCCGGCGCGCCGGATAACGCCCGGCGAAGGTGCCCTCGACGGCGACCTCGTCGAAGCGCGACCCGTCGCGACGCGCGTCGCCACACACGAGACGCACGAGGTCCGCCTCGTAGTCGGCGCCGCCCCAGGCGCTCACCTTCAGGGCGACCTCGTCGCCCGGCGCCGCCGAGAGCCGGTCGGCGTAGGCGACGATGCGCTTGTCGGGCTCGCTCACACGTCCAGGCGGTAGCCGTCGCCGTCCCGCACCAGCTTGCCGGCGGTGGGCCCGGCAAAGTGCGTCCCGATGATCAGCGTCGGGGTGTCGGCGTACTCGGCGAAGACCTTGCGCCGCGTGGCCACGGCGGCGTCGTTGTCGACGTCGAAGGGGCTCACGAGCCCCGGGTCGTGGAACTGGATCGGGTGGTGGATGAAGTCGCCGGTGATCATCGCCGACTCGCCCTGGGACTCGACGATCACCGAGACATGGCCCGGGGTGTGTCCCGGGGTCGAGATCAGCCGCACGCCTTCGCATACGGGCGCGGGCCCTTCGACGGGCTTCGCCAGCCCGGCGTCGAGCACGGGTTGCAGCGAATCCTCGAAGACCTTGGCCTGGATCTGCATGAACTCTTCGGTGTCGCCGGGCGACGCCTTGCCCCAGAACTCGAGGTCCTGCTTGCCCATCAGGTAGGCGGCGTTGGGGAAGGTCGGCACCCACGTGCCGCCCTCGAGTCGGGTGTTCCAGCCGACGTGGTCGAGGTGGAGGTGGGTGCAGAGCACGAAATCGATGCCCTCGGGCTGGTAGCCCATGCCCTTCATGTCCTCGAGGTAGCTGGTCGAGAGCATGTGCATGACTTCGAAGGGGTTGCGGTCGCGGTCGTTGCCGATGCACGTGTCGACCACGAGCTTGGCGCTCGGTGTGTCGATGATCAGCGAGTGGATGCTGAGGGAGAGCAGACCTTCGGGAGTGACGAAGTGCGGGAAGAGCCACTGCACCTGCTGCACCAGCTCCGGGGTCGCGGCCGGGATCACGTCCGAGAACTCGGGGTAGACGATCTCTTCGAGCTTGCTGATGGTGACGTCGCCGACTTTCCATTTCATGACTGGCTCTCCTCGCTGGCCGGTGGCCCCGCCCGCTAGGGCGCGGTGGAAATCGCGGGGGGCATGGTAGCGGGCCAGCCCCTGGCTTCCTGCAGGGCGTAGCCGGCGCGCACCAACGTCGCCTCGTCGCGATGACGTCCCATCAGCTGGAGGCCGTAGGGGACGCCGTCCTCGCTCAGGCCGGTCGGGAGCGAGATCGTCGGCACCCCCGTGAGGTCGGCGGGGGCGGTGAAGCTCAAGAGTCGTCGCATCCCGTCGCCGCGCATCTGCTCGCGGCCCTGGGCCACGCTGGGGGGCAGGTCCCGAGTGGCCGGCGCGATCAACAGGTCGATCCCCTCGAAGAGGTGTTCCCAATCGCGGGTGACCGCGATCCGATCGGTGAGCGCCGCGGCGACGACCTCCGGCGGCTGGCGCCGCCCGTAGTCGAGCAGCGCCCGCAGCGCCGGCCCGTAGTCCTCGGCGCGCGCCGGGTAGGTCTCGGCGTGGGCACCGGCCGCTTCGACGGCGCAGAGGGCGAGCCAGGACGTGATCAACTCCGGGCGTTGCGGGACCGAGACGGCGACCCGCTCGGCGCCGCGTTCGACCAGGGCTTCGATCGCCACGTCGATCGCGCGGGCGATGGGCGCGGCGACGTCGTCGTGACACCAGCCCTCGTCGACACCGAGACGCGGTCCGTGGAGACCGCCCCCGACGGGGTCGCCGGTCCGGG
>JANQRO010000544.1 GCA_028284525.1 Myxococcota bacterium
TGGCCACCAGGCCGACGAGCGCGAGGACCAGGGCGAGTCGCGGACCTCGTGTGGCGTGACGACTCACGGGATCTCCACTCCGTACGAGGCCCCGCGCGGCCGTCGCCACCACGGGCGCGTCACCCGACGCTCCTCCCGCAGCGCCTCGAGGTCGGCGTAGGCGTTCTCGGTTTCCTCCCAGATCCGGGTGATGCGCGGGGCGTCGAGGATCCGGGGGGTGATCAGGATCACGAGCTCGCTGCGGCGCTCCTCGACCCGCGAGCCGCGGAAGAGACGGCCGAGCCCGGGGACGTCGCCGAGCAGCGGGACCTTGCGCTCGCGGTCGAACTCGCGGCTCTGGATCAGCCCGCCGATCACGATCGTCGTGGCGTCGGGGATCCGCAGCACCGAGTCGGCCTCGCGCAGGTCGATGACGGGGAGACTCCCGGGCTCGGTCTGGTCCTCGCTGGTGCGGGGCTGGAGCCGGATGTCGACGATCTCCGAGACGCTCGGGTGCACGTGCATCGTGACGAAGCCGTCGTCGGAGATCTGTGGCGTGACGTCGAGGGTCACCCCCACCGGCACGATCTGCGGCGTGAACTGGGTGTCGGAGGCGGAGCCCGCGTCCTGCACCACGGTGACCTGGACCTCCGCGATGAAGAAGACCTCGTTGCGCACGACCTTGATCAGCGCCTTGTGGTTGTTGAGGGTCGCGATCCGCGGGGTGGAGACGACCTGCACGTCGGTCTGCTCGGCGAGGGTCTCGATGATCACGCCGATGTCGTCCCGCGCGATGCCAAAGGAGAAGGAGCCGGCGCTGAGCTCGCCCCCCAAGGACTGGACGAGGGAGGCCTCGCGCAGCCCCGGGATGATGAGGCGCTCGAAGACGCCGACCGTGCTCCCCCCGTAGTCCGGAGCGATCTCGAACTCGACACCGAAGTCGAGGTTGTCGGAGAGCGTGACCTCGAGGATCCGCGCGTCGATCAGCACCTGGCGCCCGCCGGCCCGGGTGACCGCGCGCAGGTAGCGCTCGACCTCGGCGAGGACCTCGGTCTCGGCGGTGACCGAGATCAGCCCCGATTGCCGCGAGACCAGGACCCGACGCTGGGGGAGCGGGACGCCGGCGCCGGAGGTCTCTTCGCCGTCGCTCGTCTCCTCGTCCCCCAGGGCGTTGCCGAACACCATGGTGCGCAGGGCGTCGTCCACCTCGCTCCAGAAGTCGACGACCTGCTCGGTCTGCACGCCCGCGGTGCTGGCGTCCTCGCCTCCGTCGTCCGAGTCGCCGCCAAAGGAGGGCTTCGCTTCGATCGCCCCCGAGATGGTGAGGTCCGAGCTCCCCGAGCGTTTGTAGTTCGGGTAGTCGATGCGGTAGTGGCGGGTCTCCCGGTCGGTGCGGAAGACGCGGAGGACATTGCCCGCGAGCTCGTACCGGAAGCCCAACGGGCGCACCACCTCGTCGAGGATCTCGAGGAGCGAGACGTCCTCGAGGTCCGCGGTGACCGCGCCGCCCACCCCGGCTTCGACCACGACGTTGAGCGGGCTCTCGCGGCCAAAGCCCAGCAGCAGGCCGCGCAGGCTCGCGTCCTGGACGTTCAGGGTGAAGCGCGTCTGCTCGAGCACCCGGTCGGGGAGGAGCCGAAACCCGCGCTTCCGGAGACCCCGGTGGTGCTCCCGCCGCTCGGCGACGCGATCCTGCCGCGCGCCCTGCGTCTGCCCGAAGACGCCCCGCGCCCCGCCCCCTACCGGCTGCTCGAGCAGACGCGCTTCACCCTGAACGTCCAGGACGCGAGCCTGCGCGGCCTGCTGCTGGGCTTTGGCCGCGAGAGCCCG
>JANQRO010000565.1 GCA_028284525.1 Myxococcota bacterium
GCGGGGGCCCCCCGCGGCGCCCACCCGCCGTCCGCGCGGAGCGCCGCGAGGGCGTCGACCCGCCGGCGCGCGGTGGCCGCGTCGGGATACCGGCCGCCCTGGATCAGGCCGTCCACCCCGGCTTCGGCGTAGGCCGCGATCTGGTCGCGCGCTCGGGCGGGGTCGTCGAGTTCGAGCCCGCCGAGGGCGATCACCTCGGGGCGCGGCCGTCCCGCCGCTTGCGCGTCGTCGCGCAGCGTCGCGATGGCGGGGCCGAGCTTGGCGGGATCTCCCATCGGCATCCAGCCGTCCCCCGAACGCAGCACACGGGCCGTCGCGTGGGGGACCCCACCGCCCACGTAGATCGGCGGTCGTTTGGGCCTCGGGCGGAAGAGGAAGGATTGGCCGTGGGCCTCGACCACTTCGTCGTCGAAGCAGCGGTGGAAGAAGTCGAGAGTCTGGTCGGTGAGGGCGCCGCGGCGCGAGCGCGGAACGCCGAGGGCGCGGAACTCCGGCTCCATCCATCCCGCGCCGACGCCCAGGAGCAGCCGCCCGCCCGAGAGCTCCTGGATCGTCGCGAGCCACTTCGCGGTCGGGAGCGGGGGCCGGTAGGGCAGGATCAGCACGGCGGTGCCGAGGCCGATCCGGCGGGTGCGCGCCGCCAGAAACGCCAGGGTCGCGAGGGGGTCGAGATAGCGGCCGCCCGACCCTTCGGCGTCGTCGGGGGGGATCGCGATGTGGTCGACCACCCAGAGGTGGTCGAGCCCACCGGCCTCCGCGGCGTCGGCGATCTCGACCAGCGTCTCGGTGTTGGCCTCGGGGCCCATGTTGCGCGCCAGGAACCCGAGCCTCACGACAGCGCCTCCTTGGCCGCGTCGCTGCACTGGTCGAGGCTGCGCACGGCGCGGCTCAGATTGTCGTCGAGGATCCGCACCCGTTTCAGGATCCGCGCGCTGCCGCGCTCCACCGTTTCGGCGGCGGTGCGGATCTCCTCGAGCCCCTCGATCTGCTTCTCCACCTGGCGGATCGCCTTCTCCAGGGCGCCGACGTCGAAGGCCTCGTCTCCCCGGCTGCGCGCGCGCACGCACGACGCGCGGCCCAGCGCCAGCGCCGCGTCGAGGTAGACATCGGAGCCCGAGTCCTCGGCGTCCCACACGACGAGCACCCCGCCGCCCAGGGGATAGAAGCGGTGCTGGTCCTCGGCGGCACAGCGCGCCGAGACCACGACGATGCCGAACTCGGCGTCTCGGTTCTTGCACGCGGTGTCGAGCTCGGCCTGGGCGTGACTCGCCCCGTAACCCTGCTTCTCCTTGGCCTCGACGACGACCCGCGCCCCGGCCGCGCGGTGGTGTGCGCCGAGCTCGAGGACGGCGTCCCCCACCTTGCAGTTGCGGATCAGACCCGGGGTCGCACCGGTTTCGCTGAGGAGATCGCCGGCGCGCTGCGCGGCGCCGCGCAGGTAACGCGTCAGGGCCTCCTCGAAGGCGTGCCCGTGGGTGGTGCTCTTGGCCTCGGCGCTGCGTTTGGCGCCGAGGGCGGCCATCTCGCTGGCCACCCGCTGCTCGAGGGCGCTGATCTTCTCGCTCTGCTTCTCGGCGATCCCCAGCAGCTCGCCCCGCATCCGCGCGAGCGCCGACGTGTCGGAGTCGAGGGTGAACTCGTCGGTGATCTGCTGTTGCGCGCGCTCCACCCGGTGGACCAGCCGGGAGAGCGCCGAGTCGCTGTCGTCGAGGGAGAACTCGCGCACCACCTCGTCGATGCGCTGCTCGAGCGCTTCGGTGAGCTTGCCGTGGTGGCTGCCGAGCTCGCCCACGAGACGCGCCAGCGCTCCCTCGCGGTTGTCGAGGGAGAACTCCCGGAGGATGCGCTCGCGCTGGCCGCGCAGCGCCTCGCCCATCATCTCCTCGACCCGCGGGAGCAGGCCTTCGCTGTGATGCGGGTCGAGACCGCGCATCACCGGGCTCTCGGGGCCGAGGTGGGCGCCGAGGGTGCGGGCCAGGGCCGAGTCGGAACCCTCCACCTGACCGCGAATCACCCGGGCGAGCTCGCCATCTTCGTGGACGAGGGCCTGCACGCGCTCGGCGAAGCGACCGCTCTTCGGATCGAAGTACTCGCGCAGGGCCGTGCCGAGGCCGAGCTGCAGCGTGTCGCGATGCTGGACGAGTTGCTTCTCGAGGGACTGCAGCATGCGCTCGACCTCGCCGCGGACGGCCTGGGCGTCGACCTGACCCCGTGCGGTGCGGAGCGAGAGCACCCCGAGCCGGAGCGCAGCGAGGGCGTACTCCTCGCGCTCGCGGGGTGTGGCGAAGGTCGCGAGCTCCTCGGCGACCTCGGGGTCCCGGATGCGCAGCCGGAGCTCCAGATCCTCGCCCGCGGCTTCGGTGGTGTCGGGCACGGCCCCGGGGCCGTCCAGGTCGAAGAGCGCTTCCATCCCGTGTCCTCCTGCGCGCCGTCGCGTGGGTGCGGTGGTGCGCCGTGCCCGACCCGAACGGCTCGCGATCGCTCGGCGTCGGCGGGGGAGGGTCGCCGGCCGCCGTGACCGATCGGGTCACATCCGGCATGTGGCTGCGGCCAGAGGCCGCGGTGGAGGACGAGCCCAACGTAACGCGCCCGCGAGGCGCGACCAACGCGTCCGCGGGGCGCCCCGCCGCCGCGGCCGCATCCGGGAGGCCTCGGGAGAGGGTGGTTTCCGACCCATCTCCGGCGCCTCCGGGCGCGAGCACCAGCCGCGGCTCTTTTCAGGGCGGCGCGCTCAACTTCCCGGATTTTCTCACCGAAACAGAGGGGCGCCGGGTCGGACCGCCCGGTCGTTCCGGGGGCCCATGGCGACCGAGATCAGCCGATCCGCGTATCGCGACCGCATCGGGCGGAGCGGAGCGCTGCTGATCGCGCTTCCGGGTGCCGGGCTGTGGCTGAAGGCGGTGCTGGCCGGGACCTTCCCCGAAGGCGCGATCGCCGCGATCGCCACCCTCGACCTCGCCCTCGGCATCTCGATCGCGTACCTGCCCTGGGGACAGCTTCCCGAGCGCGCCACGCTCTGGATCCCCGCGGTGGCGATTCCGAATCTCACCGTGGTGGCGACCCTCGCCGCCGGGACCGCGTGCGCCGTGCCGGTCTGGGAGCTCGTCTTCTGGTCCTTCGCGGTCGCGATCTGGGTCGGGCTCGTGCACGCGATCGGGGTCGCGACCGGGCTCGCGCCCCTGGCGCTCGCGGGCTTCACCCTCGCGGGTCTTCCGATCGGCGCCTGGCGCGCCTTTGCGATCGGCTCGCTGGTGATCGGCGCGGGCACCGCGCTCGCCGAGATCATCGCCTGGCACGTCACCCAGCGGCGACGCGTGTATCTGCGCGTCCGCGAGCAAGCGCGTGTCTACCAGTCGATTGCCCGCACCGCCAAACGCTCGGCACGGCGACCCTTCCGCGAGGTCTACGACGCCTTCGCCGACCTCGCGATCGACGTGGGGTGTCGGGGCGCCGGGGTCGCGCGGGTGTCGGTCGACGGGCGCGACTTCGAGTGGCGGGCGTTGCGCGGTCGAGACGTCCACGCCGCCGACCCCGAGGGCGTCGCCCACGCCGTGCGTCGCGCGCTCCACGACGACGAGATCGTCGAGGTCGCGGGTCGGACGAAAGACGCGCGCACCTACGCGGTCGTGCCGATGACCCGTGACGACGAGATCGGCCACGTCCTGATCGTGTTGCCCATGGGCGAGCCGCCGGCGATCGAGGACGACCAACGCGACGCGCTCTCGCTGCTGGCGACCGAGGCCGGCTCTCGGATCGACGTCTTGCGGATGGCGTACTACGACCGCCTCACCCGGCTCCCGAACCGCACGCTCTTCGAGGAGCGGCTCGGGGAGGCCTTCGAGCAGTACCGCGAGCACCTCGGCGAGGAGGTCGCGGACCCCGGCTTTCTGTTCGCGGTGATCTTCCTCGACGTCGACCACTTCAAGTTCGTGAACGACGCCCACGGCCACCGGGTCGGTGACCAGGTGCTCGAGGAGTGCGCCGGGCGTCTGCGCGGCAACCTGCGCAAGCTCGATTGGGTCGCGCGCTTGCGTTCGTCGACGGCGGCTCGGGTCGGGGGCGACGAGTTCGCCGTGCTCCTCCAGGGGATCCGCGACGAGCGAGACGCGGTGCAGGTCGCCCGACGGCTCGTCGAGCGGCTCCACGAACCCCAGGAGATCCAGGGGCGCGAGATTCGCACCGGCGCCAGCGCCGGCGTGGTCCTGAGCCATCCGCGCTACGAACGTCCGGCGGACCTGTTGCGGGACGCCGACATCGCGATGTACGG
>JANQRO010000578.1 GCA_028284525.1 Myxococcota bacterium
CCGGCACCGCAGCCGCCGCCCGAGCCGCCGCCGAGAGAGCGGCGCCGCGCCCCCGTCGACACCGCTTGTTCAGGCTGTGGCCCCACGCCACAATCCAGAGGGGGGGCGACCCCCGCCCTGCCCTGGCCTCCGCTGCTGTTTCACGCATGCCCGATTCATCCGATTTCTGGTACCGCGTCGGCTACGCCCTCGAATCCGCCCGCCGTGGGCGTACCCGCGCGTCGCTCGATTCGATCAAACGACGCGCCGTCGCCACCCGTGACGGTGACCACCGCCCCGCCTCGGCCGACAAGGATGAAGCGTCGCGCGACGGCGTGCCAGAGCGCCTGACCACGATGCTCCTGGGCCGAGGAGACGACCGCCGCGGCGCGCCGTCCGACGACGACGACGCCACCTCGGGGGCACTCGACCTTCTCCTCGCGGCCGGGACGGGCACCGCCGTCTCGCGACTGCTGGCGGCCTGGCCGGCGCGCCGGCGACCGACCGTGGTGCGCCTGCTGCGTGCGGCCGCCGCCGGAGCGAGTGCCACCCTGCTGCGTGAGTTGCTCGAGCCCTTGATCCGGGGGCGGGTGGAGTTGCCCCGCTTCGACGAAGGAACCGCCGATCGCCTCACCGCGGGCGCAGCGCGAGGGCTCATCTACGGGGGGGTCCTCGACCCGCGCCTCCCGGGTCCCCCGATGGCCCGCGGCGTCGCCTTCGCGGCGGCCGAGTATCTGCTGTCGCCGTGGGGCGGGCTGCGCGCCGTCCTCGGTCGCCACGCCCCCTACCGCAAGCTGCCGGTCCTCTCGCAGCTGCTCGACGACCCGGAGGCCGGCGAGGAGGCGTTTCTCGACCACCTCGTCTTCGGCGTCGCGCTGGGGCTGCTCTACGGCGAAGAAGACGGAGGCGTCTCGGTCAGGATGGGAATCGGCTCGGACGACCTGTAGGGCCCCACCTCCGCGCCACGCCCGCGCAGGGCGTCGGGGCAGGCCGCGATCCGCACTTCGTCGGTGGCGGCGGCCGCCGCCCGCTCCGCACTCGGCACGATCCCGAGCAGCTCCGTGCGCGGGTCGCCATTCTGGCCGCCGAAGCCGGCCACGCTGCAGAACGCCGACGGTCGCTCGCCGATGGCGTTGGCGAGAAGCTGCGCCTGCGCTCCCACGAGGTCGAGCACCACGTACGAGGCCCCGGCGCGATCCGCCACCGCCAGCACCGAGTCGGCGTAGGGCACGAAGGGATAGGTGCGGGTGGCGCGCCCACTCATCGCGTACCAGATCCGCGGCTTGCGGGTGAGCACCACGGCTTCGTCGTCGAGGTTCGCGCCGGCCCACCGCGCGGCCTCCGTGAATTGCACCATCCCGAGCCCCGAGCACGCCCACGGTCCACCCACCCGCGACGCCCCCCGGCACGAGGCCGCCACCTCGGCTTCGACGAGCACCGCGGCCGCCTGCGAGAGGGCCACCACCGCCAGCGCCGCACCGAGCGCCGGCACGACCGCCGCCGCCCGGACGCGCGCGGCCCCCCAGGCGATCGCCTCCCCGGCATAGAGGACCCCGAGCGGCACCAGCGGGAGCGCGAAGCGGTCACCCGACCAGACCACGGGCCAGACGAGAATCACGCCGGTGTACAGCGGGGCGAACACCTCGGTCGGGCCGATCCTGCGACGCACGGCGAGCCCCCACCCCACCAGGGCGAGAGCCCCCACGGCGACCCCGATCGCGCCCGCGCCCGGGGCGGCGCCCGCCCCCGCCCCCGTGAGGGCGGCCGGGAGGTGCGTCGTGAGGTAGCCCAGCCCGTTCTCGAGTGCGCGGGGAATCAGACCCGTGATACCGATCTCACCCAACTGGGGTTGATACGGGTCGACCATCCAGAACTCCCGCCCGTAGGCCCCGTCGGTGACCACGTTGCGGCCCCGCAGGAGCCAGAGCACCGCTGGAATCCCGAGCGCCACCACCCCGGCCGCCAGTAGACGCAGACGTCGCCGGAGCGCGAGACCGACGAAGACGGCGAGGACCAGGGGTAGCCCGGCCGAACGCGTGAAGTAGGCGAGAGCCGCAAAGACGAGGGCGCCGACCGCCATCACCGCGGCGCCGGGAGCGGTCGTGGCGTCATTGCCCGAGGTGACTCCGGAGCCCGCGGTCCCCTCGGACGGCGTGGTGGCCTCGGCGGCGACGTCTCCGGTCTCCGCGCCACCCGGCGAATCCACGCCCCCTCCGTCGCTGCGTCGCTCCTCGAGTAGCCAGAGCGCGGCGAGTGTGAAGGCCAGGAAGGGCACGTCGCTGAGCAGGTAGTGGGCGTGGTACAGGAGCGTCGACGACCACCCCGTCAGCAGCGCCACTCCCCCGCCCCACAGCGGGCCCCGCCGGGCATTGGCCCAGAGGAAGGCCGCCAGCATCGACAAAACGGCGAACACAAGCGGCACCGCCTTGAGGCCGCTCCAGGTGGTCGCACCCATCGCCATCGCCGCCGCGAGGAGGCCCGGGAAAACCGGGGGGTACTTCGTGTGGGGCGGCGCCGCGGGGTCCCACAGCTCGGTGAATCCCTCGCCGTCGAGCAAGGCGCCGGCGAGCGCGACGTAGCCGGCGTTGTCTCCCCCGGGGTGCGGGGCATCGTGCCAGGTGGTGCGGAGGGCCCACCCCTGTGCGATCAGGAGCGCAGCGAGGACCCCCAGGAGCAGCTGCGTGGAGCGGCTCATGCGGTACGATCCCGGCGCGGCGCCGGTGTGAGCGAGCCGAGCACCCGCGCCGCCGAAGCGCCCGTGCACTGGGGCTCGTTGGCGGGGACGCCCTCGAGGTGCGCCCAGGCCAACACGGCGAAGGCCGCGGCCTCGCGCGCATCCGGGTCGATGCCCAGGGCTTCGCGCCCGGTACGAACCGGAGCGCCGACCCCCCGCTGCTCCAGGGCGCGGCCGAGCGCATCGACCAACGCCGGGTTGCGCGCGCCGCCACCCGCGACGACCACCTCGTCGACCGCCCGAGGACACACCCACCGCTCGATCGAATCGGCGACGGTGACGGCGGTGAACTCCGTCAGCGTCGCGAAGACCGGGGCCCAGCGGGCGTCGATTTCGTCGCCTGCGACCCCTTCGCCCGACGCTTCACCCGGCACCGGCCAGCCGTGGCGAGCGGCGAGGTCGGCGATGAGCGCCGGACCGAAACGCTCTCGACCCGTCGACCGGGGCGGCCGCTCGTCGAAGAACCGGTCGCTGAGCAGCTCGTTGAGCAGTGCGTCGTCGACCGTGCCGGCCCGCGCTCGCCGACCATCGGTGTCGCATCGCTCCCGGCCCCGCGACACCCGCTCGGCAGCCGCGTCGAGCAACACGTTCCCCGGCCCCGTGTCGAAGGCGACCACCCCCTCGCCGTCTCCGCGACGGGGTAGCCAGGTCAGGTTGGCCATTCCCCCCACGTTGAGCACCACCCGCGTGCGGTCGGACGCGGCGAGCAACACGCGGTCCGGCCACGGCACGAGGGGTGCCCCATGCCCTCCGGCGGCCACGTCGGCCGAGCGGAAGTCCGACACGACGTCGATCTCCGTGCGCGCCGCGATCGTGGCCGGGTCGCCCAACTCCAGCGTGGCACCTCGGGGGCCGGCCGCCGGCGGCCGATGCCAGACCGTCTGCCCGTGGCTGCCGATCGCCGCGACGTCGTGACGCGACACGCCGGCCTCGGCCAGCAGGGCGCGCACGGCCAGCCCGAACCACTCGCCCAGGTCGGCGTGCAGCGCGGCGAGCGCCTGCGGGGAGCCGTCGGCGAGAGCATCGAGGATCCGAGCCCGCCGCTCCCGATCGAAGGGCTCGTTGCGGAAGGCGTCCATCTGCCACTCCACCCCGTCCGGAGGACTCCCCGAGATCGACATCAGCACCGCATCGATGCCGTCGACAGAGGTCCCGCTCATCAGTCCCACGAACCGTCTCACGCTGGATCTCCCGGAATGGACACCACATTGCCCACCACACCCCCCGCCTTCTCCAACCGCGCGCGGGCCTCACCCGCCTCGACGGCGGCGAGGTGCATGACGAGCGCGGTCTTCACCTCGCCGTCGGCGCGCTCGAGCAGTCGCCCGGCCTCGACTCGCCCCACCCCGAGCGTCTCGACGACGATGCGCTCGGCCCGGTCCTGAAGCTTTTCGCACGAGACGTGCAGATCGACCATCAGGTTGCCGAACACCTTGCCCAGCCGAACCATCGCCCCGGTGCTGATCGTATTCAGCACCATTTTGGTCGCCGTACCGGCCTTCATGCGTGTCGAACCCGTCACGACTTCGGGGCCCACCAGCGGTGCGATGACCACATCGTGCGTCGCGCGCAGCTCGGGCGCCGGCGGTGTGCAGAGCAGAAAACCGGTCGCAGCCCCGCGGGCGCGCGCCCGATCGAGGGCGCCGTGTACGA
>JANQRO010000008.1 GCA_028284525.1 Myxococcota bacterium
GGATGCAGTGGCCCCGGATGCCGCGCGGGTCGACGCGGAGCTCGTGGCGGCGACGGTGCGGGTGGCGCGGCGCAGCGGGCCCGACTGGCGGGGGGAGTCGCGGCCCCTCGGGAGCGACCAGCTCCACGGTGTGCTGCTCCACGAGCTGGGCCACGCGCTGGGATTCTCCGGCCACGCCCGCCGCGGCAACACGGTGATGGTCCGGGAGCTCGACGCGGTGCGCCGGTTCGGCGCCGCGCTCGTCGCCGGGGACGGGTTCCGCGCCCCGACTCTCGAGGCGCTCTACGCCCGCCCGAGCGGCACCATCCTCGCGCGGGTGGCCGTCGAGCCCTGGCGCAGCGACCGCGTGGATCGAATGGCCGCCCTGGCGCGCTCGAACGCCCTCGACGGACCCTTCCTGCGCACGGGGGAGACGCGGACCCGGATCTTCTGGGTCGACGCCCGGCAGCGCGAGTACGGCCTGGTCGTGGTGAATCTCGAGGCCACGCTGCGCGCGCCGGAGCACGCCCTGGTGGCCCCGGAGGCGCGTACGCGACGCGCCCTGGCCCGCTCCCGCGACCTCGCGCCCGAGTGAACGCGCCGCGACACCGGGGGGTCAGAGCTTGGGATCGAGGACCTTGGCGCGGGCGAGGGCGGCGTCGGCGCCTTTGTGGTCGTCGAGGGCGCGGAGGACGAGCCCCAGCCGCTGGTGCGCGACCGCGTTCTTCGGCCCGGTCTCGACCGCCAGCTCGAGGTGTCTGCGGGCGCGCTCCAGGTCGGCCGGCGATTTGCGGAACAGCGCCCAGCCGAGGGCGCACTGGTACTCCGACTCCTCGGGCCAGAGCTCGACGGCGGGCTCGAGAAACTCCAGGGCGCCCTGGAAGTTCCCGGCGCCCAGCATGATCTCGCCCTTGCGAAACAGCGACTCGGCCTGGATCAGCCGCGCGGCGTCGAGGTCGTCGCCGCCGTGGGCGCGGCTGCCGTCGTACTCGCGGCGACGCTCGGCGTCTTTCAGCACGTCGTAGGCCGCCGCGATCCGCGCAAAGACCTCCTTGGCCTGATCCTTGACGTCCTCGACCCCGAGACGCGCGAGGGCGTCGGGATGAAAGCGTTTGGCCAGCTTGAAGTAGGAGCGCTTGACCGCGCTCGAGCCGGCCTTCTCCTCGACGCCGAGGACCTGGTAGTGGTCGAGCTCCTCGAGCTTGTGATGGAGCTCCAGCACCTCGGCGCGGAAAGCGTCCGCCTCGGGGCTCGCCTCCGCGCTCGGGGTCGCGGTCCCCCCGGTCGACGTCTGGGCCGCCTGCTCGGCCTCGGGCTCGGGCCCCGCGCCGATCACGATCTCGTAGTCCGGGAGCGCGGGCGCCGCGTCCTCCTCCGCGTCCGCGTCCGCGTCGGCGACGAAGGGCTCGCCCCGCAGCGTCCACGCCCCGACGCGTTCCAGGACGAGGGCCGCTGCCCACGCCACCGGCGAGGCCTCGGCCAGGGCTTCGCCCAGCGGGCGGGTGCCGTCGAGGGCTTCGCAGACGGCGCGCGTGTCCGGGTCCGCGCCCAGACGGTCGACCAGGTTCGCGGTGGCGGGCGTCGGGTGTGGGAACCGCGACGCCGCAGGGGCCAGCGCCTCGCGGATCCGGGTCGGGCTCCAGTGGATCGCGACGCCTTCGAGGGCCACCGACACCGGATCGCAGCGCAGCGCCGCGGCGTCGCTCGGCACCTCCGCGTCTTCGCGCTCGCGAAACTGGCCCCGGGTCCAGCCAAAGCACTCGATCAGCCGCTGGCGGATCAAGCCCCGCAAGACGCGCACCATGTCCACCGCGTCGACGCAGTCCAAGGCGAGGACGGCGGCGCCTTCGCTCACCCCCCGGCGATCGCGGGTGGCCGCGAGGATCTTCGCGTGTTGGTCGCGGTCGATCATCTCGCGGTCCAGCAGGGTCTTCGCGAGGCTCTCGCCGGAGAGGTTCGATTCCACCATGACCGGCAGGCCCCGCTGCCACAGCAGGTCCTTGCGGACTTCGTCGCGCTCCAGGGAGATCGCGCCGTCGTAGCGATCGCGGCACAACCCCAGGAGGAGCTCGGCGAAGGGGACCTCGCCGAGGTCTCCCCGGGTCGCGGTGGGCTTGCGCAACGCGGGTTGGGACACGGCTCACATCCCGTAGCGCTGGAAGTCGGCGATCTGGAACGCCGTGGCGATCGCGCCCTGGAGGTCCGGGCGCACCACCAGGGCGCCGCGTCCGAGGCTCCCGACGAGGCGCGCCGAGAGGGGCGACGCGCCCGCGATCACCGCCTCGGCTCCCCACGACTGGATCACTTCCACCACCCGCTCGAGGGCCACCGCCGCGAAGCCGTCGTCGACGACGGCGCCGCCGAGGTCGACGATCACGACGCTCACCATCTCGGCGCCGTCCTCCAGGGCGACGCTCTCGATCGCCCGGGCGGTCTCCTCTCCGGCGTAGGGCACCACCATGACGGGCCCCCAGACGTGCACCGCGGCGTCCCCCGGGTCGAATTCCGACGCCGTCGTGGGCGCGGTCGGGGACGCCACCCGCGCCCCTTCCGGAGCCGCGCCCTCGAGCTCCTCCCGGGCCTTGTCCCGCAGCACCGCAAAGGGGATCGACGCACCGCGGGGGTGGTCGACGGCGAGCCGCGCGCGGAGCCGACACTCGGCGTCGCCGGCGCCGACGCAGGATTCCTCGACGACGTAGAAATCGCGTTCGAAGAGCCCCGAGAGCCACCCCGACACGTACCCACAACTCAGCCAGCAGGAGGGGCCGCTGCGCGGACCGAGCGACGCGAGACGCGCCTCGGCCTCGATGCGTTCGGGAAGCACGCCACAGAACACCGACTCCTCCACCTGGGTGAGCTGCACCGCGAGCATCGGGAAGCTCGGGGCGACCGCGGTGGCGCCGCTCTCGGCACGCGCGAGGACACGCAGGGCGTCGCGCAGACCGTGGAAGACCCCCGCCTCGAGGAGGATCTCGCTCGCGTGCTCCGGGTCGAGGCGGTGGTCGAGCTCGCGGTGCAGGATGCCGAGCAGCCGCGGGTCGAGGAGGATCCGGGGGTCGCGCACCAGCCCGTCTTCCAGGTTCGCACGCAACACCTGGAGACCCCCGCTGTCGCGTTTCCCGCTCAATCCAACCCCCCGATGAATTCGTGGATGTCGAAGGCCGGCATCGGGGCGAGGAGCGTCTGGCCCTCGCGCTCGATGAGACGCAGCATCGCGGCGGCGCAATCCGGGTCGAACTGCGAGCCGGCGTAGAGGTGGAGCTCGCGGATCACCGTGTCGAGGTCCAGCGCCTCCCGGTAGGGTCGGTCGCTCGTCATCGCCTCGACTGCGTCGGCGACCAGCACCACCCGCGAGGCGAAGGGGATACGGTCGCCCTGGAGTCGCGCCGGGTAGCCGCGGTCGGAGCCGTCGAACCACTCGTGGTGGTGTCGCACCGCCGCGACGACGTCCGAGAGGAACTCGATCGATTCGAGGATCTTCGCGCCGATCGCGGGATGACGCTTCATCAGCTCGTACTCGGCCTCGTCCAGGGGGCCGGGCTTGCCGATCACCTCGTCGGGGACGCCGATCTTGCCCACGTCGTGGAGGAGACCCGCGAGATAGACGCGCTCCACCTCGTCGCGAGGCACGTCGAGTTCGATCGCGAGCTTGGCGGCAAAGGCGCCGACCCGCTCCGAGTGTCCCCTCGTGTAGGGATCCTTGGCGTCGACGGCTTCCGCGAGCGCGCGGATCGTCTGGAAGTAGGCCGTCTGGAGTTCGTTCTGCTTCTGGGCGAGTCGCTTGGTGCGGTCGCGGATCTTGAACTCGAGGGTGCGGTTCATCTCGTGGAGCTTGCGGTTCTGATCGCGGGCGAGCTGGCTCAGTCGCTCGAGCTCGTGGGTGAGCTCGTACTGGTCGAAGGCCTGGCGGATCGTCGCGAGGAACTCGTCGTGGCTCCACGGTTTGGTGAGGAAGCGGAAGACCTCGCCCCGATTGATGGCGTCGACGGCGACCGAGAGGTCGGAGAAGCCCGTCATGATCAAGCGGATGATCTCCGGCCGCTGCTCGCGCAACGAGGACAGAAAGTCCGTCCCTTGCATCGTCGGCATCCGTTGATCGGTCACCACGATGTGCACCGGGACGCGCTCGAGGAGGGCGAAGGCTTCGGCGGGGCTCGTGACACAATGCACCTCCCACGGCTCGCCGCGGAGCGTGCGCTGGATCGCGCTCAGAATGTTGGCTTCGTCATCGACGAACAGGATCGACCGGACCGCCAAGCTGCCTCCCGACACCGCGCCACGCGGCGCTTCACGCCACGTTCTAATCCAAGAGCCGTGCCAGCTCGCGAGTCGCCGCGCTGGCGCCGCGCACCGGTGGGTTGCGACGCCGGTTGCACATCGATACCGGTCGCAGGATTCCCGTCTTTGGGACGAAAACGACAAAGCGGGCGGAAACTCCCGCGCACCTTGCCGACCCCCTGCCGCCGTCGCGCTGGCTCCGTGCGCGCAGAGACGACGGCAAGTGCCGGATCGACGGGCCGTTGTCGGGGGCCGATCGCCCGGCCGGCAGGGCGCCCGCAACCGCGTCGGCAGCACGATCCCCGGGCCGGGACGACTCTCACCGGAGACACGGCTCCGCCGGCCGCGCTTCGCGTCACCGGTTGCCCGGGCCGCGTCGTTGGGGTCGCGTCTGGTTGCCCGGGCCGCGTCGTTGGGGTCGCGTCTGGTTGCCCGGGCCGCGTCGGGGGGGTCGCGTCTGCGGTCGCGCGGGCCGCGCCGCTGAGATCGCCGCTCTAGAGGTAGACGCCGCTCCGGGTCTGCGGGAGCTGTCCTTTGGCCCGGCGGAACCGATCGACCTCGGAGAGCAGGTCGGCGGTGGTGACGAGGCCGGCCTCCTCGCCGGCGGCCTCGCAGCGCGCTTTGCGACGCAGCACCGCGTGCATCACGCGAATCCACTCCCCGGTCGACGGGCCCTGGTAGTGCCGGACCACCGCGTCCCAATCGACGTCTTCGAAGAGCGCCTTCCCGGCGCGCGTCTGGGCGGCGGCCATGTGGATGTGCAGGGCTTCGACGATGTCGCCGGGAAAGATCGGGTCGACCTCGACCACCCGTTCGAAACGCCGGGGGGTGATCAGGGCGGGGCGGATGCTGTCGGGGTGCGAGGTGGAGCCGACCACCAGGGTGGTCTCGACGGCGATCGTGCGGTCGAGGATCTCGAGGAGGAAGTCCATGATCGGCCCCTCGGGCAGATCGGGCCGGCGCACTCCGATCTCCTGGGCCTGCAGGAACTCGAGCTCTTCGAAGAACACCGTCACCATCGGAAGCTCTTCGAGCATCTGCCCCCATCCGTCGAGCAGCTCGCCCACCTTGCCGCCCCGGTGGATCACCTCCATCACGAGGTCGGGCACGTGGACGCCGAGGAAGGGGGTCTCGGTGCGGGTGGCGAGGGCCTGGGCGAGCAGCGTCTTGCCCGAGCCCGCAGGCCCGATCAGGAGCAGGGCCGCGGGGGGGAAGGTGCCCCAGCGCCCGTAGACCTCGCGGTCGGTGGCGGCGCAGGCGTAGGTGAGCACCTCCTCCTTGGCGAGGGCGAGACCGCCGATGTCGTCCACCCCGACGTCCGGATGGCCCACCATCGAGGTCGCCTTGGACACGTTGGGAAACTTGCGCTCGAAGCTGGTCCACAGGTTCTGCGCGCGCTCGCCGCGGATCGTCGGGTCGTCGCTCATCGGCGCGCAGTGTATCGCTTCCCCCAGAATCCGGGGGAGCGCGGGCGCCGCGCTGGGGGCGACCGGGACAGCGGTGTAGTGTCCCGCGCCATGTCCTTCGACCCGAGCGAGATCGAATCGGGGCGGCGCCGGCTGATGCGACGCGACCGGACCCTGGCGGCGGCGATGAAACGCATCGGCCCCTGTGGGCTGCGGCGCCGCGGCGACCCGTACCGCTACCTGGTGCGCGCGGTGCTCTACCAGCAGATCAGCGGCCACGCCGCCCGAGCCATCGAGGCGCGGTTCAAGGCCGCCCACGGCGGGCGGCTCCCGGTCGCGTCCACGCTGCGCAAGGTCCCCGTCGCGCGGCTGCGCGGCCTCGGGCTCTCGCGTCAGAAGGCGGTCTACCTCCGGGAGATCGCCAAGGCCTTCGACGACGGGTCGATCCGCAGTCGCGCCTTGTCGCGGCTCGAGGACGACGCGGTGGTCGACGTCGTGACGCAGATCAAGGGCGTCGGCGAGTGGACGGCGCACATGCTGATGATGTTCTCCCTGGGTCGTCTCGACGTGCTGCCAGTGGGCGACCTCGGGGTGCAGAAGGGTGCCCAGCTCCTCTACGGCCTCGACACCCTGCCCACCCCCGCCGTGCTGCGAGAGATCGCGGAGCCGTGGCGCCCCTACCGATCGATCGCCTCGTGGTACCTCTGGCGGGTCCTCGATCCGGACGACGAGGACTAGCGCGCTGGCCCGAGAGCCGGGATTCGCCATAATCCCGGACCCGTCCCCATCGTCTAGCCTGGCCTAGGACGTCGGCCTTTCACGCCGATAACGCGGGTTCGAATCCCGCTGGGGACGCCACTCCTCTGGTTCCGGGTGCGGGCCTACGCCGCGCCGCGTCCGCCGAGGATCCCGGCGTAGAGCCCCGCGTCGAGGTTGCCGCCGCTCAGCACCGCGGCGACCCGCCGGCCGGCGTTGCGCGGGCGCTCCTGGAGCGCCGCCGCGAGCGCCGCCGCGCCGGCGCCCTCCGCGACCTGGTGGGTGTCCTCGAAGTAGATGCGCACCGCCTCCCGCATCTCCGTCTCGGAGACCGTCACGATGCGCGCGGCGCGGGCCGCGATGATCTCGAGGGCCGCGGCGTTCGGGACGCGCACCGCGAGCCCGTCGGCGAAGGTGTCGGGCACGGCGGTCTCGACGGGGGCCCCCGCCTCGACGGAGAGGGCGTAGGCGGGGGCCTGCTCGGCGACCACACCGACCACGTCGCAACGAAGCCCGAGGGCGTCGCGCGCGGCGAGGACACCACAGATGCCGGAGCCCAGACCGATCGGGACGTACACCGTGTCGAGGTCGGGTCGCGCTCCGAAGAGCTCGAGCCCGTAGCTCCCGACACCGCGCACCAGAAGCGGGTGAAAGGAGGGGACCAGATGGAGGCCGTCCTCCGCGAGGCCACGGGCGTGCTCGAGGGCCTCCTGGAAGTCGACGCCGTGCTCGACGAGGGTCGCACCGTACGCCTCCATCGCGCGGTTCTTTGCCGCGCTGTTGCCGTGGGGGACGACCACCGTGGACGCCAGGCCCGTCCGGCTCGCGGCGAAGGCGATGCTCTGTCCGTGGTTGCCGCGGGTGGCGGCGACGACGCCGCCCGGGAGCTCTGCGTCGCGCAGGGAGTCGAGGTAGACCAGACCGCCCCGGACCTTGAAGGCACCGGTAGGGAGGTGGTTCTCGTGTTTCACCCAGACTTCGGCACCACAACGGGCCCCGAGCAGGGGCCACGCGATCTGGGGCGTGGGGTCGAGCACGCGATGGACGACCTCGGCGGCGTCCTCGAGCTCGCTGCGCGTCGGAAGCATCGCGAGAGGGTAGAGAAGTGGTCTCGGCACCGCGCCGAATTTCGGACACCCCCCGCGCGTCGGTTAGGGTCCACCCACAACCCGGAGGAGGGGGAGCGAATGCGACGGATCGAGTGGCGGCGGATGGCGATCGGCGTGGTGACGATGGCGGCAGTCGGGGTCGGCGGCCCGATCCTGGCGGCGCATCACGAGGGTGGCGGGGGCCACGGCAAGAAGAAGCACGGCAAGCACTTCGACAAACGCGACGCCGACGGCGACGGGTCGATCAGCAAGGACGAGTGGATGGCCGCGGCGGAGGCGCACTTCGCCAGGATGGACGCCGACGGCGACGGGTCGATCAGCCGCGAGGAGTGGAAGAGCGCCCACGAGGCGATGCACAAGCGGATGAAGGAACGCCACGGCGGGGGACACTGAGTCGCGCCGGGTGTAGAGTCCGCCGGTCCCGCGGTGTGCCACCGCGGGCCGGAGGGCAGCGTGAGAGAGCACACCGTGCGCCAGCGGGTCGCCTGGATCGACACCGATACGAGCGGCCGGATCCACTACACGGCGGCGATGCGCTACTTCGAGCAGGCCGAGCACGCGCTGATGCGCGAGATCCGGGCCGCGCTGCCGGAGGAGCCGCGGCTCAATCTCCCGCGTGTCCACGTCGAGGCCGATTACAAGGCCGCGCTGCGATTCGAGGACGAGGTCGATTGCACGGTGCGGATCACCGCAGTCGGACGGAGCTCGATCACCTACGCGTATCGCGTGTGCACCCTCGACGGGGCCGAGGCGGTGACCGGACGCATCGTGGCCGTCGCGATCGGCGACGACGGGCGGCCGAGTGAGATCTCCCCCGGCTGGAAGCGGGCTCTCGGGGTCTAGGCCGCCGAACGACCCGGCCGCGTCGGGCGCCGCTCGCGGGGCACCGGCCGCAGCGTCCCGCTCACGACGCGGACGCGGGCGCGCCGTCGGACCAGAGCGGGGTGTAGGCGACGGCCTCGCCGGAGCGCCACCTGGGCGAGCCCCTCGAGACGGTGCGTCGCGA
>JANQRO010000027.1 GCA_028284525.1 Myxococcota bacterium
CCTCCTCGGCGACCCCGACAGGCGTCGTCAGACAACACACGCCGGACGCCATCGCCTCGAGGAGCGGGGCCGGGCCTCCCTCGACGCGAGAGGTCACCCAGAACAGATCGAGAGCGCGGTAGATCCGGGCCAACGCCCCGCGATCGGTGAGAAAGGGAAAGCAGCGAAACTCCAGGCCCGGTCGGGAGTGCGTGGCGGAGAACTCGGTCCAACCGGGGCCGATCACGAAGGCGACGACGGAGCGACCGGCGGGCGCGAGCCTCTCGAGGGCGTCGAGAAAGACGTCGACACCCTTCCGACCGCCCACGTCGCTCGAACGCTTCGCGCAGAACCCGACCGCGAGGTCGTCTGCGTCGAGGCCGTGAGCCGCGCGGAGCGCCTGACGCTCGCCGGGGGGGGCGGGCCGGAAGCGCTCGGTATCGACACCGAGGGGCACCACGAAGAGCTTCTCGGGCGGGATGCCGTCGCGCTGCAGGGCGTCGCGCCATTGCAGGCTCGCGGTCATGACGCCGTCGCAGCGGGTTGCCCCATCGGTGTCGCTGGGGTCCTCGACGTGGAAGATCGTCGCCACCCGAGCCACCTCGGGGTCGAAGCGGGGCGCGAACTTCCGGAAGAGGTCGGGGGTGAGACAGTGGACCAGGTCGAACTCGCGCAGCATCTCGGGGCGGGACGCGGCCAGCCATTTGAGACCCTTCGACGGCAGCACGGTGCAGTCGAGCGCCGGGTTGTGGCGCACGATCTCCTGCGCGATCTCCCCGGTGATCCAGAACGGGGTATCGGGCACCAGCAAGACGCGCGGACGCATCGTCTTCCTCCGAGACCGACCGCGCGACGCTCGCTCAGCCTCCGCGCGCGACGCTAGCAATCGCGTTCGCCACAGGATAGACGCGGTGCGCGACCGCCGAAGCGGCCGCGAGCGCCGACCCGGGTGCCGCTAGAACAGGGTCGCCTCGGCGAGGGCGATGTCCATCTCACCGAAGCCGGCGATCGGGGTGCGAATTCGCAGCGGGAGCCCGCTCTCCTCTTCCACGAGGAGCACGAGGTCGAAGGGCTCCTCGATGTCGAGCTCGCCGGCCACCGGCCAGGCGTGCACGTCGACACGCCGGGCGGGGGCGCGGCCCTTCCGCTTGCCCCGTGCGCCGCGAAGCCGGTAGTTGACGTCGATCTGCTCGAGGCCCGCGGGTCGGAACGCGACGCGGAAGAAGGTCTTGCCGAGAAACACACAGGCCCCGGTCGGGGGCGCCTCCCCCGCCGCGACCGCCGCCGAGACCCCGGCGAGGAGCGCCTCCGGGGCGCTCACCACCGCGCAGCCCTGGGCCCCGGTCGCGAGCTCGTGGAAGGACTCGCGCACCTGCGACCACTGGGCCGGCGGGAGCGATTCCTCCGAAGGGCGCGGCTCGATCCGCACCCGGTGCGCTCCCTCCCGCGTGAAGCGGTAGATCTTCTTGTCGGGTCCGGGGCCGGTCGTGATCCGCGTCGCGCGCTCGACCGCCCCGTCTCCCGGGTCGAACCAGGTCTGCCGCTCGGAGCCCTTGTCCCGGAGCAGCCGCGGGCGGAACCAGGTGCGGGCGTCGGCCACCCAGGCCTCGGCCGAATCGGAGGTGGCGCGCAGCGCGATCTCGCCCCCCACCCGACCGAAGGCGTTCTTCGCCTCGTAGCGCAGGGTCTCCCAGGCGGGCACGAGTGCCGCAGGGGGGGTCGACGCCCCCGAATCGCCCACGGCGGCGTCCGTCGGCACGGGCTCGGGGACGATCGGTGCCACCCCCGACGCGGCGGCCGCCGAGGCGATCCCCAGCAGCACGGCGGCCATCCACGTGGGCCGGCTCCGGCTCGACATCCGCGTCCCCCTTCTCGAACCCCTCCGCGGAGTCGACGAGGGTGACAAGACGAGGGGGAAATACCAGCCCCCAGGGGATCGTCGTCTGGCCGGCTCGTCAGGAGCGGGCGCCAGCGGCCGCGCTGGGCTCCGCCGTCCCGACCGGGAAGACCCGGCTTCCCTCCACCCGGTAGGTGCGCTCCGCGATGCGGTGCAGGGCCGATTGGTGCGAGATCGCGATCACCGTGGTGTGCTTCGACAGATCCTGGATCGCCGCCCACACCCGCGCCTCGCTCTCGGCGTCGAGGGCGGCGGTGGCTTCGTCGAGGATCAGCAGCCGCGGCTTGTGGACCAGCGCGTTCGCGATGCCGATGCGCTGGCGCTCCCCCCCGGAGAAGAGCGAGCCGCGCTCGCCCACCACGGTGTCGATCCCCTCGGGCAGCGCCGATACGAACTCCCAGGCGGCCGCCGCGCGCAGGGCCGCCTCGATGTCCTCGTCGGTGATCCCCGCAGCGCCCAGGGTGACGTTGGTGCGGATGGTGTCGTGGAGCAGGCTCACGTCCTGGGGTACGTAGCCGACCCCGCGGCGCCACGCGCCCAGGTCGAGCTCACCCAGGGGCACGCCGTCGATCCGCACCTCGCCGCGCTCGGGCGTCACGAGACCGGTGATCAGATCGACCAGGGTCGTCTTTCCGCTCCCCGAGGCACCGGCGATGGCGGTGATGCCGCCGACCGGGATCTCCAGGTCGACCTCGTCGAGCACCACGGCCCCGTCGTAGACGACGCGCACGCCGCGCAGTGCGATACCGCGCTCGAAGCTCGGCGCGCCCTCGCCGCTGGCCTCGGCCTCGCGCTCGGCGCGCTCCACCATCTCGCGGATCGACCAGAGCGCGCTCTCCTCGAGCAGGACGCTCTGGTACTTGCGCTGCATGCGGTTGATCCGGCCGAGGGTGCGGGTAAAGAGGAGCCCCAGCACCGCCAGGCTCGGGAAGGGCATCTGGAACACCGTGATCGCGGCGAGAAAGCCCAGGGCGATGATCGTGATCACCACCGGTTCCTGGAGCGAGCGGAGCGCTTCCTGGGCCAGCACACGGCGCTTCAGCTGTTTGTTGAGACGCACCGACTGGTCCGCCAGGAGGTTCGCGAGGGCCGCCTCGCGGCCGGTCGCCTTGATGCGCTTCACCGCCTGGAGCGTGTCGGTCAACCGACCGAGGAGGGTCTTCAAGAGATGGGTCTGCTTGCTCCCGGCCCGTGCGGCCATCCGCACCAGGCCCTGGAGCGCAGCCACCGTGACGAGTCCCGAGAGGAGGGCCGCGAGGGTCGCCTTCCACGACACCGCGAGCGCCAACGCCAGGTAGACCGCGGCGTCGACCAGCCCCGAGACGAGGAGCGCGAGGTTGTGGTAGGCGATCGACGCGCGGTCGGCCTCGGTGGCCATCGCGTTGGCGGCGGCACCGACCGGCTGGCGCGCGAAATACCCCCAGCGGGCACCGAGCAGGGCGCGGAGCAGGTCGAGACGGAGATCGGTCGCGATGCGCGCGACCGTGTAGCCCACCCGACGGCGCGAGAAGAGCAGGATCGCACCCCGCAGCCACAGGGTCGCGACGAAGAGAAAGGTGAGGGGGGCGAGGGCGGGCTCGATCCCCAGCCGCTCGAGCTGGTCTCGCACGGCCGCGTCGAAGCCCGAGAGCGGCGCCGTCTCCTCCCCCTGCGACGTGGCCAGGGTCAGCAGCGGCAGGAGCGTGGAGAACCCCACCCCGTCGACGAAGGCACTCGCGAGCAGACAGCCGAGCACGATCGCGCTCTGTCGCGGGTAGCGGCGGACGAAGTAGCGAAGCGCGCGCATCGAGCCGGGCACGATAGCGAAACGCCGTTCTCTCCCCGGTGCGACGGCGCGGGCGCAGCGACCGGTGGTGCCGGCTCAGCGCCGGAGGGCCGCGAAGAGCACGCCCCCGGCGGCGAGGCTGCCGAGGGGCAGCCATCCCGCGACGACCGGAGGCAGCGCCCCGCTGTAGCCAAACGACGCGCTGAGCCCCGCCGCGACGCCGTGGGCCAGGGCCAGCCCGAGCCCCACCACGGCGATGCGGGACGTCGGCGGAAAGGGCGGCCCGCGGGTGGCGTAGAGCAGCACCAGGAAGGGGAGCACCACACAGGTGAAGGGCGCCGCGAGCCGCGCTTGGAGGTCGACGAGGAAGCTGCGCGGGTCGTAGCCGTCGCGCCGCGCGCGCTCGATCTCGCGCTCGAGGTCCTCGAGGGTGAGGTCGCCGGTGTCGATCGAGGTGACGAGGTCCTCCCCCCAGCGCGCGGCGTCCGGCCGCGACGGGGTGGCGAAGCCCGCGCCCTCCGCGCTGAATCGGCGGGCGCCGTCGAGGAGCCATTGGCCCTCGCCCAGGTGGCGGGCGCTCAGCGCCTCGGTGCGACTCACGGGAAGACCGTCGGCGCCCAGCTCGTAGTACACGATGTCGTCGGCGACCCCGCGAATCGGGTCGAGGGTGCCGATCTCGAACAGACTGTCGCCGCGGTGACGCCAGGTGCCGTACTGCACCCGGCTGCGGTTCTTGATCTCGAGCTGTTTGATCTCGCTGGCCAGCGCGCTGAAGCGCGGCACCCACACATTGGCCAGGACATTCTGTGCCGCGGCGGCGAGCAGACACGCGAAGACGATCGGGGCGACGGTGCGCAGCGGACCGATCCCGCACGCGCGCGCGGCGGTGAGCTCGCCGGCGGCGGCGGCGTTGCCCATCGCCAGCCCGGCGGCGGTGGTGAGCGCCAAGGGAAAGACCCGGGAGAAGAGGATCGGCACCCGCGCCCCGTAGAAGTTCGCGATCTCGCCGAGCTCGGCGCGGTACTGGGTGAACCACTTGAGGTTGTCGAGGACGTCGATCAGCGCGCCGACCACCACTCCGGCGACCGTGCAGAGCGCGACGAACTCGAGAAAGCGCCAGGCGGAGTCGCGGTCGAGGGCGAAGCGTTTCGGGCGCAGCCGCTTCGACCGTGCGCGGGCGCGGCCCCCGCGGCGGAGCCCGCCGCCTCCCGAGCCCCATCGGCCGACGGCCAGGGCGGCGAGGAGCACGAGGGCGTGGGGCACCCACACGACCGGGGGCGGGAGGTCCGGGTTCCGCGCCAGCCCCTCGCCGAGCTGGACCAGCCCGTAGTAGAGGGGCAGCGCCGCGGCGCCCGCCACCAGCGCCCCCGATCGGCTGCGGGCCAGACCGGAGAGCCCCACCGCGATCGCCAGACACGCCAGGGACAGGGTGCTGGCCGCAGAGGCGAGGCGACGATGCAGCTCGAGGTGGGTGGCGCGGTCGCCGTCGCCGCCCCGCACGATCGCCCAGAGGACGTGCGCAGGGCTCGCACCGAGCGTGTCTTCCACCTGCTCGGGGGGCGGCGGGATCAGGTTCTCCTCGAAGGACTCGAAGTCGATGCGCGCCATGCCCTCCCCGGCCGGAACGAGCACACGTCCGGCTTCGAGGCGGACCACGGGGGGTGCGCCGGCGACGTGGACCACCCGCGCGCGCCGCGCAAAGGCCGTGGTCTCGATCGACGGGAGCCAGATCGTGACGCCGGAGAGTCGGCTGCCGTCCGGGGAGACCTCGCGGGCGTGGACCCGGAGGTTGGCGAAGCTCTGCACCTGGCCGCTCTTGAGGATCGCGGTGGGGTTGGCGAGAGCCGCGGCGGCGAGCCACCCGTTCGCGCGGCGGTGGGTCGCAGGCGCGCCCTCGAGGGTGAGCCCGGCGGCGACCAGGCTCCACAGCAGGGCCGCCGCGAGGATCGGCCGAGCCAAGCGCACCAGCGCCACCCCGCTCCCCTCGAGGGCGAGAAGCTCCTGGTGTGCGCGCATCCGGGCCAGGGTGGCGATCACGGCGAGCAGCAGCGCCGGCGCGACGGCGATCGCCAGAGCGGGCACGACCCGCAGACCCACCAACCCGGCGACCAGCGAGGCCGGGAGCCCGCGATTGGCCAGCAGATCCACCAGGGTCGTGAGGTCGAAGAGCAGGATCGGGAGCAGCAGGCCCAGCATCGCGAGTGCCGTGATGGCGTGGACCTCGCGCGAGACCTGTCGGCGCAACGTGCGTCCCGGGGATCGCGCCCTTCCCCGCCTGGCCACCCCCCGCTCCTCGGCGGTGCCGTCGGATGGACCGCC